>JBJOPG010000069.1:0-17004 GCA_046050865.1 Cyanobacteriota bacterium | reverse complement strand
GCTTATTTCTGAAGTGATAACGACCTCTTTGCGATCTAGCCTCGGTTTGACTATATTTTAATTCTCTGGCGACCTCTCCAACCAGCGGAATGTGGGTTTAACCAAAAAGGATTGGATGCCAATGGCTTCGGCAGCGCTAACATTCTCCTTGGTAGCTAGTCCACTAGTAACAATCAGCTTGACCTGGGGATTAATTTTTTTCAAAGCACGCATCGCAGTTAGACCATCCATTTCTGGCATGATCAAATCCATCAGTACCACGGCGATCGCTTGAGGCTGTTGAGCATAAATGGCGATCGCTTCAATACCATCATTAGCAGTAATCACTCGGTAGTTGTAGCATTCTAAAGTAGCTTGGGTCACTTCTCGAATCATCGCTTCATCATCCACCACCAAAATTAATTCTTGCTGTCCCGAGGGGATAGTTTCACTAACGATTGCTTCATTGGCGGTTATTGTGGCGGAGGCAGGTAAATAAATCTGAAATTGAGTACCATTTTGGCGATCGCTCTCCAGTTGGATGGTGCCTCCATGATTTTTGACCATCCCAATTACCGTAGACAGCCCTAATCCTGTTCCCTTACCTGGTTTTTTGGTGGTAAAAAAAGGATCAAAAATGCGATCGACGATCTCTGGAGGAATACCCATTCCCGTATCAGTGACAGTAACCAAAATATAATTACCCACTTCTAGATGTGAATTGCTACAAAAATATTGCTCATCTAAACGCAGATTTTCAGCTGCAATCAATAACTGACCGCCATTGGGCATGGCATCACGGGCATTAACACAGAGATTCATCAATACCTGATGTAGTTGGGTAGAGTCCCCATCCAGTGACCATAAGTCTTGGGCAATGGAATCTTCAATCGTAATTGATTTGGGAAAGGTTTCTTGAATCAACTTGAGAACTTCCTCTAACACTTGCTCCAAGTTGACTAATTCCCATTCCGTTTCGGTATCCCGTGAAAACAGTAGGACCTGCTCGACGATCTTAGAACCCCGTAGGGCATTGTTTCTGATTAGTTGCAGCATTTGTAAACTAGAATCATCTAAATTGGGAATCCTTAAGGGCAAAAGTTGTGTAAAGCCCAAAATGGGAGTCAAAATATTATTGAGGTCGTGGGCAATGCCCCCTGCCAGAGTGCCAATACTTTCTATACGTTGGGAGTGCAACAGTTGCTTTTCTAGTTGTTTTTTTTCGGTAATATCGGTATTGACCACCAAAATTGATTGAGGATTGCCCTGCTGATCGGTAATTAATGTCCAGCGACTTTCTACCATAATTTCTCGACCATCTTTGGTCAGTTGTTTTAATTCCCCATGCCAATTATTTTGCTCAATAACGATGCTCTGAGCTTCTGTGAGTTGAGCTAAAGATTCTTGCTGCAAAAGTTCGTGAGCTATGTTTGCTTGTACTTCTGCTGCCCGCCAGCCATACATTCTTTCTGCCCCTTGACTCCAGAATAAAATTCGATTCGACAAATCGCAGACTAAAATTGCATCGCTAGTAATATCAATTAAGGCTGCTTGTTGGACATTTTGTTGATACAGTTCGGCTTGTTGGATGGCAATACCCAATTGGGTTGCTAGCTGCTGGAGTAGTTCGACTTCTTCTGTTTGCCAAGGTCGCGGTGCCGAACAATGATGGGCAATTAGTAAACCCCACAAATGTTCCCTTTGTAAGATTGGCACTACCAAATTAGCTCTGACTTGAAATTGAGCCATCAATTCTTGGTAGCACGACTTTACATCAGATGTCTGAAAATCAGCGATCGCCGATACTCTTCCCTGGCGATAGGGTTCGACATATTGTTCACCAAAACAAGGGTCGATAATCTCCGATTCCAGAATCGACATTGATTCCATCACCACCGATTCGGCGACTACCTTACCTGACCAGTCTGGTTGGAAACGAAAGACAATCACTCGCTCTGTTTGGAGGAATTGCCTCACTAAATCTACAGCACTTTGTAAAATTTGCTCCACATCAAGAGTTTGGTGAATGGCTTGGGTTATTGTCGCTAGCAGATGTTCCCGTTCTATTTGCTGCTGAAGAGCTAATTCTGCCTGTTTGCGCTCGGTAATATCAATGGCAGCTCCATAATACCTGCTCTTCTGGGTAGGGCTGTGCATTCCATAACAACCAGCGATAAGAGCCATCTCGATGTCGATAGCGGTTTTCAAAGGAAATGCTCTCGCTGCCAGAAAATAGACTGGCGTTTTCAGCGATAGAAGGGCTGATGTCTTCAGGATGTAAAAATTCAGTCCAGGGGCGAGATGTCATTTCCTCCGTTGTCCAACCGAGGGCTTGCTCAAAAGTAGGGCTAACCCAATGGAAATAGCCGTTGCTCCCGGCGATTATTTGCAAATCTGAAGCAACAGCGAGAAATCTCTCCCGTGCTAGTTCTGCTTGCTTGCGATCGCTGATATCAAAGTTTACCCCACCACCACTTACGGGGTTTCCCTGCTCATCAAAGTAGAAATGTCCCCGGGCTGCCATCCAGTGAATACTACCATCTGACCATTGAACACGCACCTCAAAATCGAGTTTGCCCGTTTCTTTGGCACGAGCAAAGGCGGCATCGAAAATTTCCCTGTCTGCTTCCACAATATGCTCTCTGGCAATGGACTCTCCCCATTCCAGCTGAGGTGTCTGATAACCGAAAATCTGATCGTGGCGAAGCGATCGCTTAGATGAAACATCTCGGGTTAGATCTAAATGCCAGGTTCCCATTTGCGCAGCTTCAACAGCGATCGCTAAACTTTCCTGAGCCTCTTGCAAAGAGATTTCTGCCTGCTTGCGATCGGTGACATCTCTGTAAATCGCTGCCACTCTTTGATGATTACTATCGTCTGGTCTGAAGACATAAAAATCGTACCAGGCTTTAAGGGGCGCAGCAGGTAACGACTGGCGAACCGCTTCCCCAGTGCGGGCGACACGACCAAAGATTTCAAACCAATCAGATTCAAAATCGGGACTAATTTCCTTTGTCCGCCGACCGACAAGTTCTTGTCCAGTCATTCTCGTTGCGGCGGCATTTGCCTCAAGATAAAGAATATCAACAGGGCGATTGTTCTTGTCGAAAATTACGTCGCAGAGAATAAACCCTTCGTCAATTGAATTGAACAGAGTGCGATACTTTTTTTCAGAAGCAATCAAGGCGGTTTCAGCTTGTTGACGTTCTGCCTCGATCTGCTTGAGTGGTGTAATATCTCTGATTAACGCTAAGTTGGACTGTCTATCTGGCAGAGAGAAAGCATAAGCCGTAGTTTCTACATCAATTATGCTGCCATCTTTTTTGCGGTGTCGCCAAACTCCCCTGTGGGGATGTCCGGGTATGAGCTTGGTGTTTGTCTGGCGCAGAGCAGGCACATCTTCGTCTGGTCGAATATCGGCGATCGTCATCTGCAAAAATTCGGCTTGGGAATAGCCATAATGGGCGATCGCTGCTTGATTAACCTCCAAAAACGCTAGGGTGTTTGAATCAAAAAACCACATAGGATTGGGGTTATTCTCAAACATTAGGCGATACCGTTCTTCAGCGGCTCTTAGGTTTGCTTCTACCACTTGTCGTTCGGCTTCTAATTGCTTGCGTTCGCTAATATCGATTACTACTGAGCGACTCATCACGAAGTTCCCAGCTTCATCTTGAATAGCCGTAGCACTTAATGAGACGGGTAGAAGCGTACCATCTTGATGAATAAACTCGAATTCAAGATCGTTAATCCAGCCTCGCTGCTTGAAAATCGGAAAATTCTGTTGAAAAATTGACAAACTTTCCGCAGTAATTAGATCAGAAAATTTGCGACCCAAAACCTCTTCTCGACCATAGCCCAACATTTTGAGTTCGGTATCGTTAATACGAATAAATTTCCCATCTGAGTCCAAAGAATGATATCCGCAAGGTGCTTTATTATAAAGTTCTTCTAGATCTTGGAAGAAAGAATCCATTTGCTGAAATACCAAGTAAGTTCTTTAGATAAGAAGTAATCGGAGGCAAGCTGAACATACATAGTGCTGTTCAGACTTAATGAGTTATAAAATACAAACTTGGGCAAAAACCTTGTAATTGCTTTCTTTTCCTAGAGTAACATGAACTACTTTAACTTATGCTAACGCCTAGAAATTTGAGAAAGAAGCTAAAAGCTAGAAGCTAGTTTTGCTTAAACTCGTTTTTTCGGGAAAACATTTTTAAGCCCCAATCTTCTAATAGGGTATAAAGTACAGGCACAACAATTAAACTCAGCAAAGAAGAAGTAATTAAACCACCAATAATTCCCACCGCCATTGGTTGACGTAATTCTGCCCCAGCACCTAAACCTAGGGCGATGGGTAACATGCCTAAAATTGTCGAGGAGGTAGTCATAATGATGGGGCGTAGACGCAACACTCCCGTTTGCAGAATGGCTTCAGTCCTTTCTAGACCCGCCGCCCGTAGTTGGTTGATATAATCCAGCAGTAGGATCGCATTTTTATCCAATAGCCCTAGGAGAAAAATCAAGCCGATTAACGAGATCATGCCAAAATCACTTTGAGTTATCAGCAATGCCAACATTGCCCCGACGATGGATAAGGGTAAAGATAAACCAATAACCATTGGTTCTAACCAGCGACGGAAGGGCAAATAAACCACTGCTAGCATACAAATTAAAGCCAGTGAGAGGGTAATGGCAAATTCTCCTAGAATCTTCTTAGAACGGGCAGAATCTCCTTCTAAATCAAAAGTAATACCAGGCGGTAAAATCTGGCTGGCGATCGCCTGAGCTTGAGCGGTAGCATCTCCAATTCCTTGAGAGCCACTCAAATTAGCATTGATATAGGCAACTCGTTTTTGGTCTAGATGAATTAGCTTAGTTAAAGGTTCATCAACGCCATCGATCCGTACATCTTCAAATCCTGATAACTGTTTGATTTTTGCTTGAAAGGCGATCGCGCTTTGACGTAACTGCTCAATATTTTCTCCTTCTAAAGCAACTTTAAATGAGGGATCTTCTCCCGTTTCTACAAAAGGAATATCTTCGACGCTTACAACTCCCCGAGGAATTTGGGGTAATTGCTGTCGAATTGCTGCCTGGACTTGACTGGTGGTTAAATTGCGCTCATTTTTGAGTTTGATGTATATTTTACCTTTATTGGGTTCCCCCCGTAAGCCAGCCACAGTATAGACAGATTCTACATCAGGATGTTTTAAAACTATCTGTTCCAGTTCCTGTCCAACTTTAATCGTTTTGCGTAACAAAATTCTTTCAGGCGATCGCGCTAGGCTGCTTAACCAGCTAAACTTGCTTTTGGAGGGCGATTTGGAGGGTGAATGACCATTAGCCCCTACAGGTGATGAATTAGCCTTCGTCCCTGCGATTTTCGGCAACGGAGTAGTATAAACAATCTTAAATTCACCCCGATCTAGTTGGGGGATAAAACCCTGCGGAATCAAAGGAATTAAAACAAGCCCAGCAATAAAACTAGCGATCGCAATACCCATCACAGCCCGACGATGATTTAATGCCCACTGCAATAAATGACGATAGCTATTAGTAATCACGCCTCGATTGGCAAAATTATTTTGATTATTTTGCATCCTAACTCCCCTGGAATTAAGCCAATATACTGCTAATACAGGGGATAGAGTGCGGGCTGCTAATAAAGAAGTTAATACCGCCGCCGCAATCGTAATGCCAAACGGGCGGAAAAATTGCCCTAAAGTCCCCCCCATCAAACCAATGGGCAGAAATACCGCCACAATAGTTAGAGTTGCTGCCGAAGCAGTAAAGCCAATTTCCGTAGTAGCAGCAAAAGCCGCTTCGCGAATGGTTTTTCCCTCTTCCAGATGACGCATAATATTTTCGATCTCGACGATCGCATCATCGACAATAATGCCAATTGCCAGGGCTAAAGCTAGTAAAGTCAAAGTTTCCAGATTGTAACCCACCACTGCCATCACGATAAAGGTGCCTAAGAGGGAAATCGGAATTGCCACCGCAGTAATTAGAGTTGCCTTAAGGTTTCGTAAGAAGGGGAAAATAATTAAAATTGCCAACACTACTGCCCCTAGTAAAGCGTCAATCGTCGCTTGAGTGCTGTCACGGATATAGCCTGCGGAAGTTTCAGCTAAAATCAACTTAGTATTCGGTAAACGTTGCTGGAGTTGAGCTACTTGTTGTTCTACCTGGTTAACTACATCTAAAGTATTCGCATCTCCCTGCTTGATGACCTGAAAAGCGATCGCCTCTTGACCATTAAAATGAATTAAAGTGTTGTTAGCAGTGGGATTATCTGAATTTACTTCACCATAATCCGCATTACCCAAGACATCTACCCGTTGTACCCCTGATAACTTCTCAATCACAGGCACAATATCCTCATTAGCAATCTTATTTAACTTACTCAAATCCCGCTCTGGATTGGTAACTATATAACTAATCGCACTGGTTTCATTGAGGTTAAAAGGAATGATATCTAACTTCGTTGCAGGAGGCAAAGATAATTGCTGGAGCTTGCTATCCACCGTAGCAGTAGCTTGTTGAATATCAATGTCAGTATTCAATAAAAGATTAACTACTGTTTGTCCCAAATAAGTTGAAGAATATAACTGTGCTAATCCTGGGGTGTCTGCTAAAGCTTTTTCGATCGGTTTAGTCAGTTGCGCTTCCGTCTTTAATACCGTCTTCGTCGCAGCCTGGGCACGGATTACCACCACAGGAAAATTAACCGTCGGGAATAAGGAATATTTTAAAGAGCTAAAGGCAAATAAACCCGCTACGGCGATCGCCAGCCAAAAGGCGATGGTTAAACGGGAATGTTCGATTGCTAAACGGGAAAGGTTAAACTGCGATTTTTTAAACATCAGAGATTCAACAGGTAGTCTAACCGCTATTTTCGCAGAAGTTACTTCTGTATTGAATGTTAGTTATTAAAGTGTTGCTTTGACTAGGGGATGAGCGATCGCACAAAGTTCTATATCTCTTGAAAATTTTTACTCTAAGTTAAATCTAAATAATTGACGTTGTTAGAAAAAATCAATTATAATTCTGACAGATATGAATTTGTTAAATCTCGAAAAACAATGACCAGTATAGCCGATAAAATAATGAAGCGAATACGCGGTCACGGTCGTGGTAAATGGGTTTGTACGCCTAAAGACTTTCTTGATCTTGGTAGTCGTGCGGCTGTAGATCAAGCATTATCACGTCTATGCAAAAATAAAAATGTTAGATTGCGCCGAATAAGTCGAGGTCTATACGATCTACCTCGGATCAGTGGAATATTAAACCGTCCCGCCCCAGCAAATATCGATGAAGTAGTTGATGCAGTAGCACGACGTAGTAATGTAAAAATTGTACCTGATGGAATCTTTGCAGCAAATCAGCTTGGACTGACAAATGCTGTTCCTGCTAAAGCTTCATATATTACAAATGGCGCAACAAAAACTGTAAACATTGGTTCCCGAACTATTCATTTGCGTCATGTTAGTCAACGTTTGATAGATTGGTCTAATCGTCCAGCAGCTTGCGTGGTTCAAGCACTTGATTGGCTTGGCTCAAGTGTTGCTGACAATCCTGATACTATAAATATTCTCCGTAAAAGAGTACCTGACGATCTAAAACGCGATCTAATAAACGGTAAAGCACTTTTACCATCATCATGGATGGCCTCAATCGTTCATAAAATTGCTCCAGATTGGAGTACGGCTGTGTGAATCAAGCATTTAAACAATTCCTCGACTTGTCAGAACAAGACCGTAAAGATGTCTTTGAAGCAACAGCCGAGAAACTTAATACTTTACCAACTTATATAGAAAAAGACTTTTGGGTCTGTTTGGTTCTCGATCTTCTTTATAATGGACTACCGAATGATAGCCCACGACTACTTTTTAAAGGTGGAACATCGCTTTCCAAGGTCCATAAACTAATCGAAAGATTCTCTGAAGATGTTGATTTTACGGTTTTCAGAGACGATCTTGGCTTCAGTGGAAATAAAGATCCATTATCATCAGAAATATCTGGTAAACAACGAAAGCGTTTATCTAAAGAACTAAAACAGGCTACATCAAGTTACGTTTGTGGCAAGCTAAAAGAAGATTTAGAAATAGCTACCGCTACTATTTTGTCAGATTTTAGTATTGTAATAGATGAGGATGACTCGGATGTTTCAACACTATTGTTTCAGTATCCTAGCTTATTTTCGTTGGATAATACTGCATATGTTCAACCTCGTGTAAAGCTTGAAGGTGGTGGACGTTCAGCACTCGATCCTCACAATAATCATTCAATTAATCCTTTCATTGGAAGCATACTAGAAGAATGGAATTTTTCAGTTTCTAACATCATTACAATTGCTCCTCAAAGAACATTTTGGGATAAAATAATGATTCTCCACGGTTGGTATTGTGGTTATAGAGACGAAGGGCGTAAACCAAGCGATCGTCAACGACTTTCTCGTCATTATTATGATGTAGCTATGATTTACACTAGATTGGGAGAGAGTGCATTTAATGATTCTAGTCTGAGAGAAGACGTTCGTAAGCATACGATCAATATGTTTAATCGAGGTTGGATGAAATTAAATGAAGCGGTTCCTGGGTCAATGCGTCTTATTCCAATAAATGAATTAAAAACAGTACTTGAAACTGATTATCAGGCTATGCAGGGAATGATGTTAGGTGAACCGCCTACTTGTGATGAAATCATTGAGATAATCAGCAAATTAGAAGCTCAGATCAATCAAAAATTTATTTAGCTGATCTCGTTGATTGGGCTAAAGTGCGATCTCCAACACACAATAATTTTCTTTAATTTCACCTATATCTTCCAACATTAGAGATCGCATCTCGCTTTAATTTTTACTTCATGAATGTTCTCTGACAACCTTGACCAAATCAATCTTAATTCTTCTATCTAATGCTGAAGCGATGCGATTAAGCATAGAAAGAGAATGTCCTTCATAATCAGCATCTTCTAAACGGCAAATTACCGATGCTGTAGTTCCGACTAATTCCGCGAGTTTTCTTTGAGATAGTCCAGCTTCTTCTCTTAATTCTCTGATTTTACGAGCTACGTCATCGTTAACTCTTGCTTCTTCTAATTCGGCAATTCTTTCGGGTTTACCTTTGGAACGCATAGTTAGGTGTGTTCTAATTCAACCAATGCCTGGATACACATCTCTCGAATAGACCAGACATCATCCAACCGATCCGCCCCAAAGCACTCCATCAAAAACGCTTTATGAATCGAACTCTTGAGACTACCAATCTGCTCTGGCTCAATATAATGCTCAAGGAGGAAGTCATCAATTGGGCTGCCACCAACTCGCGTATAATCATACCGAACGCCATTATAGGTCAAGTAACAGTGAGCTTCTGGCACATCAAGCATATCAAACTGGTCGAGGACAGCACCAATACCAGGTGTATTATCCTCATTCATACAATAGATACCGACCGTCAGCATGTACGGAAGATTACATTCACGAGCTAGCAAGGCAAGCAAAGCATGTTTGGAACTACAAGTACCTTTTTGCTCCCGAAGGACAGACAAGAAATCGTCAGTCGCATTGGTTCGACCATAGGGGAGTCCTTTCACATACTCACATGCACTCAAAAATGTCTTAACATTATATGTCCAAGAACGCCCGCGATACCAGACCAGGTTCTAGAATATTCGCATCCATATATTACTATTATCAGCATCTAGCTATTTATTATTACGCGAAAACTTCCTGTATGTTAACCCTCTGTGGGACAAAAACAGAAATGATAACTATCGATACGAAGAACATCTTCTATATTGATAGGAAGAATTTTAAAATCGTAATAGTTAAGACGGCTAGGAATATAAAAAACTTCAGGTGATTCAGGCAAAGGCAACTTTCCTATTTGAGTCTTAATGACAATCTCCCAACCACTAACAATACTGAAAAAAATCTCATTTTGATGGTTACTGATAATAGTATGAGCAGTAGAAGATAGCTTTTTGTCATTCGTAACCCACCATAAAAAGGCGTTAGTATCGAGGAGTGCTTGCATTATTTTGGTTTAATCTTCACCCTCAAAAGCTTTTAAAATATCTGAAGGCAGAGGATCATCAAAATCATCAGGGACAACAAAACGTCCTTCATCAATGCCAGGAACACGCATCTTCAATATTTTGCCAGATTGAGCGGTATCAAGTTGATCATCAAAAAGTTGATTTTCCGTTATTGTAGCTGACTGTAAAATAATAACTTCTACATCCCCAGGTTTAAGGTTAGCTGGTTCAACAATAATCAATTTACCAGAGCGATCAATTTTTCCTGTTAGTTTGTACGCTTGCATAGGAGTGGGAGATGTTTACACATTTTAATTTTAAGCGATAAGCCTAAAAACATGGCTTGTCTACGCACTCAAAGTAAAGATATCCACTATGGCGATCGCAAACTACTAGAAACTAAAAGATTAGTATTAAATTCAGATCAACAATAATTGTCTAGGCAGAAATTTTTGAGAGGTCGCCACACTGTTGGTTGGCGGGTAACGCTTCCATCATTTTTTGTGGTTCAGGCAGGTTCAAGGTATTCATAAATTGTCTAAACTCATCGCGACTACGCCCAACAAATCGAGAGTTATAGCGCTTTTCCTCCTCTACAGAGGAAACTGTTTGGCCGCGATAGTCGTGTGCTGGATAAATCAAGGTTTTATCTGGCAAAGTGAATATTCTTTGAGTGACTGAATCATATAAGATACCCGCATCACCGCCTTGAAAATCTGTGCGACCGCAACCTCTAATCAATATTGCATCTCCAGTTAACAAGTGAGTACCATTAACTAAATATGCCATGTGACTGTCCGTATGACCTGGTGTGGCGATCGCCTGCACTGATACTTCTCCAACATGAATAGTTTCACTGTGTTGAATAAACTGATCGGCACATTTTACCTGTGCTTGATCTGGCAAAACATTTAAGCATCCTGTAACCGATCGCAAGACTGCTGCACCTGTAATATGATCGGCATGAACATGGGTTTCTAGGCAGTAGTGCAATTTTAAGCTCAATTCTTGTAGCAACTTGAGATCCCGTTCAACCTGCTCTAAAACTGGATCGACTAATATTGCCTCAGCAGAAACAAGATCGGCAATTAGATACGTGTAGGTACTGCTTTCACGGTCAAAAAGTTGACGAAATAGCATCATGAATTTGCTCTAATATTATATTCTACGCCTAATAAGAATTAGCCTCATTCCCATATTAAGCTTTGACAATCTCTACATCGTACTTGCTAACTTCTGGGTCACGGGTAATTAAAATTAGTTTTTGCTGTCTTGCTTGAATAATCAACATTCGATCAAATGGATCTCGATGATGCAAAGGTAAAGTTCGATATTTTTTGATTTGATCCATAGTTAGGGTCAGTATTGCAAATCCTCCTTCACTGATAACCTCAAAAAAATCTTTTGGTATGTCCAAACGACCGATATTTTGTTTAATACTAATTTCCCAAAGAGAGATTAAACTGACACAAATGATATTGTTTAGGAAATTAATTTTACACAACTACCTTATGACTCATTTTGGCATCATTTGTCCTGCCTCTCCAGGACATTTAAACCCCATGACAACTTTAGGCTATGAACTAAAACAGCGAGGACATCGGGTTACGGTGCTGGGTATTGCTGACGCTCAACCCAAGGCATTAGCTGCGGGGTTAGAATTTCAAGGTATTGGTCAGGAAGATTTTCCCCTGGGGTCAAGCAAAGAACTCTATACCCAACTAGGTAAATTAAGTGGTTTTCAGGCGTTTCAGTATACCATTCAGTGGATTGCTAACTCAGCCGCCAAGTGTCTGCAAGATGCACCAGAAATAATCAAAGGTCAGGGGATAGAAGCATTATTAGTAGATCAAGCTGCCCCAGAAGGAGGAACTATTGCCGAATATCTCCAGCTACCTTTTGTCAGTATTGCTAGCGCCTTGATGCTTAATCGTGACCCTTCTGTGCCACCTTTTAATACTTTAGGCAATTATGATCTTTCTTGGCGGGGAATTTTACGCAATCGCATTGGCTATGGGGTTCTGAATTTCGCGGGTCGCAGGATTACCCAAGCTATTAATGCCTATCGTCAACCGTGGAATCTACCTCTCCATACCCATCCCAATCAAAGATATTCCCAGCTAGCTCAAATTAGCCAACAACCTAAGGAGTTTGAGTTCCCCCGCCGCGCATTGCCTGCTTGTTTTCATTTCACAGGTTCCTTTAATAACCCCGCCAGTCGTGAGTCGATTCCTTTTCCCTATGAACAGCTCACGGGGAAACCCTTGATTTACGCCTCTTTAGGAACACTACAAAATCAACTGTTGTGGGTCTTTGAGATGATTGCGATCGCCTGTGCAGAGATGGACGCTCAGCTAGTCATCGCTCTTGGTGGGGGCATAAATCCCGCTACTTTATCAGCATTGCCAGGTAATCCTTTGGTGGTGGGCTATGCGCCCCAACTTGAACTCTTGCAACGAGCATCTTTAACGATCACCCATGGAGGATTAAACACTACTTTAGAATCTCTCAGTCATGGTGTCCCCATGGTAGCGATTCCCATCACCAATGATCAGCCAGGGGTTGCAGCCCGCATCGCTTGGACGGGTACGGGAAAAGTTATCCCCTTAAAGCAAGTTTCAGGAGAAAAGCTACAAGCGGCGATCCAACAGGTTTTGACGGATGATACTTATCGTCAGAATGCCCTCAAGCTTCAAACCGCAATTCAGCAGTCAGGAGGAGTAAAAAAAGCCGCTGATATTATTGAACAGGTCATGGCTACGGGAAAACCAGTTTTAAGAGACAGTAACTGATGTTACCCACTCAATTTCATTGAATTTGTGAAGATTGGGAAAAGGGAAAAGCGATCGCTCTGAAATTGAATCAAAAGGCTAAAAGCTAAAAGCTACTAACAGACCTATCTGCTCCAGAATTTTTGTATGATCTGAATATTATAAAGATCAAAAAATAAGAATAAGAAACTGTGGTTACAAATTCATTATTGAAACAGACCTTATCTCCTCTAGACTGGCATTGGCAAGGTAATAAAATTCGTTATACCGTGGCGGGAACAGGTAAACCATTATTGTTGATTCACGGTTTTGGGGCATCCATTGGACATTGGCAAAAGAATATTCCTGTTCTGGCAGAAGCGGGTTATCAGGTATTTGCTTTAGATCTCTTGGGTTTTGGGGCTTCGGATAAAGCACCTGTCGATTACACTCTGGAACTATGGGAATCTCAAATAGTAGATTTCTGGACAGAATTTATTAATCAACCAACGATCTTTATCGGTAACTCCATTGGAGCCCTCTTGGCATTAATGCTAGTGACTAATCATCCTGCGATCGCCGAGGGCGGAGTATTGATTAACTGTGCTGGGGGATTAAACCATCGACCAGGGGATCTCAACCCCATCTTGAGTTTTGTGATGGCAGGGTTTGGAAAGTTAGTTAGTTCTCCTGTCACGGGAAACTTCATTTTTAATAATATTCGTCGTAAAAGTCAGATTCGCCGTACTCTTTATCAGGTTTATCGCGATCGCCGTGCCGTAACCGATGACTTGGTAGAAATGCTCTATCAACCATCCTGCGATCCAGGAGCACAACAGGTTTTTGCTTCAGTTTTGACCGCGCCCCCAGGTCAAACCCCTAGTCAGCTATTGCCCCAATTAAAACGTCCCTTATTAGTAATCTGGGGCGAAAAAGACCCCTGGACACCAGTAGCTGGAGCAAAAATATATCAAGATTTAGCAGACAATAATCCTGATGTTGAGTTCCAAATTATTCCTAATGCGGGTCACTGTCCCCATGACGAAAATCCTGAAGCGGTCAATGCTCAGGTTATTCAATGGCTAGGCTCTAGGGGTAGTAGGTAATGGGTAGTGGGTAGGTAGTAGGTAGTAGGTAGTAGGTAATGAGTAATGAGTAATGAGTAATGAGTAATGGTTAATAGATTAATTTGTTTTCTAGGATTTACTTATAACTTTAGGATAAAGGCATCTCGATGATGGAAGTCTGGTTCCTTTGCTGGATGGGATAATGCCCAGTAGCTTAATTGGCTGGCTCGATCTTCAATTACCGCAGTAACCCCAACTGCTAAGTTTTGTTTGGGAGAGATGATTTTATGCAAATCGACTTTTAATTGTAGCTGCCAATAATCCTCCTCCTGTGACACTTGAAATGGTAAAGCATCAAAAGCTAGCTCTTCCGTTAGATTTTGTCGGTAGTCCAGCAAATGATAAACATTCCAATGCCCTGAGGGAGAAAGGTTAAACTCCCAATATTCGGTTGAGTCTGGTAAGCCCAAGAAAAATTCACAGCAGGTATGTTCCCAAAGATCCCGTTGGCGAGTTAGGTTCGAGGCAATGGGGGGGATGATCATGGGCAATAGGCTGTTTTCCTCCCTTGGCGATCGCGAAATATTTTCTTGGGGCGATCGCCCTTTTGGTTTAGATACAAGTTTATATTCAACGGTTAATTGATTATCTCGACGTTCAATCCCCCCAGTAATTTCAATGTCGGGGGCGATATCAGCAGCAAAGGGGATCAGGGTAAAGTTAGCTTCCATATAGCAATCCTAAATAAAATGAGAAATTTCTACTACCCACTACCCACTACCCACTACCAATCAATGTAGTTTCATGAATCAAATAAAACTGCTATATCAGATCGGCGATGATCTGCTCAATCGTTTCCCGTTGATTTTCAATACTTTCAGTGAGTTTAAACTGCACTAAAGCTCTAGCTAAATTATGTTCAGTATGGTTAGCATTGAAGTAAACATTCCCTTCCAGGTGGTCGGTAAAAAATCTTAGTCCTAATTCAAATGCCAATAAACGGATCGAGTCATAAATATATTCATAATCATTCTGGGTCAAAAAGTCTCGTGCTACTGCCAGATATCCTTGCAGAATAGCTTGAGCAAGTTCTGGTTCAAACTTAACCTGTTCCCAGTTGCTGGTTTCCTCCCCCAAAGAATTGCAGCCTGAGCGCAAACAATCGCCAATATCATAGTGAATTAAACCTGGCTTGACGGTATCGAGATCAATCATCGCTACTGCTTCTTGGGTGGAACAGTCAATCATAATATTATTAATTTTAGGGTCTCCATGGATCGTTCTTAAGTGGAGTTTTCCTTGGTCTTTCGCGCTTTCAAGAATATAAGGCAAGTCAGGGCGATCGCGAATAAATTGCAGACAGTAATCCACTTCAGGAGAAGTCGGAATCTTCATCTGCTCCCGCACTTGATGATAATGATTCAGGTATCCGGGGGTAATATGAAATCCCTCTAAAGTATCCGCTAGCTGTGCTGTGGGCAAATCCGTCAGCAGACGGTGAAACATTCCCAAGCCGTAGCCAATTTCCTGGGCGTGTTGGAGATTTTGAATCGTGTCAAAAGACTGGGAATTATCAATAAAACTGATCCCTCGCCAGAAAGTACCATCTGCTGCTACATAGTGGTTTTGCTTTTGGGGAGTAAATAGCACCCTGGGCATGAGCCAACGACGTTGGGAGAGTAGATTACCTTGCTCTAGTCGGCGATGAACATAATCTGATAAAATACAGATGTTATTCATCACTAGTTCGGGTTGACAAAATACGACGGTATTGAGGCGTTGCAGAATAAATGGTGGTTGAAGATCTAGAATGACCAGAAATGTACTGTTGATATTCCCGCTACCATGGTACTGGATACTGGTAATGTGGGCATCTGGTTCAAATTGATGGGCAATTTTAACTAGTTGATCAAAAGTTTGTTTATTTGTCTCAGGCTGATCTGACATATCCTCCTCAATGCTACAGGTGTTAGTGCTGCTAATAAGATTACCCTCCACAATTAGAACATTTTAATGGTTGAAGTTATTTAGTTGAGACTTAATCTGCTACTGATTTATGACTAACAGTAAATCAGTGCCTTGTCCATGCCTTGTTCATGGTGACTCAGTAGCTAAGTTAATATTTTTTAACTCTTTGATTCTCTCGTCAAATTCCTTAACAGAAATCCCTAGACTACCTCCCTAGACTCAATTGTCAACCCAGATGAGCCGATGCAGAGGTCATGATTTTCCTGACTATTAGCCATAACTATTTACTAAGTATTTACACTAATCTAAGCTAATCAAAAAACTAACTAGGTGCAGATTAAGATCAAAAGCACTAGAGGTTTTGGATTTAATTGGATTCAAGTTGGTTCAAGGTCAAACAAGGAAAAATCGCCAGAAAAATTTGTGGAGAAGAGTTGTTAAGGAGTTTAGGTAATGAGCAAATTTACCAGGGTTAATGGCATCTTGAGTCCTGGTGCTTGTTTAGCCAACGGAGAGTATCGGATTGAGCAGCCCTTAGGTCAAGGCGGCTTTGGCATTACTTATCAGGGCATCGACACGAGGTTAAATCGAGCCGTAGCAGTCAAGGAGTTTTTTCCTGAAGGTTGTTGGCGAGAAGGTTCCACTGTCGTTTCCGCAGGGCGTTGGAATTCAGACACTTATAGCAGTGCCAAACAAAAATTTTTATTAGAGGGTCAAACCCTGGGTCAATTTAATCATCCTGGTATTGTCCAGGTTTTCTATTATTTTGAGGAAAATAACACCGCCTATATGGTGATGGAATACCTCAAAGGGCAAACCTTGGCAGAATTGCTCAAGAAAAAGCAGGGTAAGCTGTCAGAAGCTAAAGCCTTGGAACATATTACTAAGGTGGGAGAGGCGCTAGAATTTCTCCATCAGGCTCAGTTTCTCCATCGAGATATTAAGCCCGATAATATCATGTTGCTGGATGACGGTCGGGTAGTTTTGATTGATTTTGGTGCTGCTAGAGACTTTAACACCACTTCGACAGCTCGACACACTACGATGTTGACCCCTGGCTATGCCCCCCTAGAACAATATGGACGAGCCTTAAAATATGGCGCATTTACCGATATCTATGCCCTCGCCTCAACTCTCTATCATTTACTCACGGGACAGGCTCCTGTATCCGCCATCGAAAGAGCAGCAGGAGT
>JBJOPG010000068.1:0-17168 GCA_046050865.1 Cyanobacteriota bacterium | reverse complement strand
AGTTGATCATCGTTATGAATGGTTATATGTCTATGGATTTGTTAAGCCAAAAACAGGAGAAACTTTATGGTATCTGATTCCAAGAGTTAATACTCAGTGGCTCAATGTTGTCTATCAACAATTTGCTCAAGATGCTGGGGTTTGTTCTCAAAAAAAGTCTTATTGATAGAAGACAATGCAGGGTGGCATCGAAGTAAGAAAGCGGTTATTCCAGAAGAAATCAAGCTCGAATTTTTACCACCATATTCTCCTGAATTACAACCTGCCGAAAGATTATGGTCGTTAGTAGATGAACCGTTAGTCAATCAGCATTTTCAAACTATTGACGAAATCGAAGATATCTTAGCTGAACGTTGTTGTGTTTTAACTAAAATGAAAGATGAAATTCGTAATTTAACTAATTATCATTGGTTAAAAAACCATTAAGTTTAGTATTCTTTCTAAATCGGATTTAGTATGATGGCTAAAAAACTCAGGTCTCTATTGAATAATGGTTTCATCCCGATTGAGTTTAATTCAAACTTAGTTTGTTCTAGCTGGCAAGAGTTAGAAGCTAATACCAACAATTGTCAGGCTTGTGAATTACATAAAGGAAGAACTCAGGTAGTAGCTGGTCGCTATAACGAAACTAAAAATGCCGACTTGCTCATTATCGGTGAAGCACCAGGACAGGTCGAAGACGAGCGAGGACTAGCTTTTGTCGGCGATTCGGGCAAGTTATTAGATATTATGCTCGATGCGGTAGGATTAGAGAATTATTACGTCACTAACATAGTACGATGTCGTCCTCCAGATAACCGCAACCCTGTTAAGTCTGAGTGTCAAAGCTGTTGGGCGTTTCTACAAAGTGAAATTGCTTTAGTCAAACCCAAAGCTATTCTTTGTTTGGGCAAGGTAGCAGCGAAGACTGTCTTTGGTGGAACTGGTAAATTTGAAAAATTAATGCGAAGTAGACATCAGTTTTTTGAATATCCAGTCTGGGCTGCTTATCATCCAGCCTATCTTTTGCGCCAACCTCAGTTGAGTCCACACAGTCCTAAGTGGGAAACTTGGCAGGTTTTGTGCCAGGTAAAGCTTTATCTAAAAGGCTTACGCCTTGAAAGTAGCGATAGATAATATCCAAACAATAGATTAAATAGATTATGGTAAGAGCTACTAAAACACCTTCTACGTCAACTACCAAAAGCAAGAAGGATGGATGTACGTTGACAGTAAAACCCAAAGTATTGTTAAGTAACTTGATGTTGCTCAACGCAGCAGTTACAAGTAATCAGCAAGGATTAGATCGCTTGAGTATTGAGGTTGGTAATAGTCAAAGTATTTTTAGTGTTGGGGGAGATATTGGAGTTAGAATTACTCACAAAGCTAATAAAACCTCTAATTCTGCTCCTATTCAGGTAAGTTGCAGGCAGCTTAAAAATTATGCTGGTGCGTTAGATAGTTCCAATCACAAACTATATCTGTCTCCCGAACAGGTAACGATCTCCAATCAAAAAGAGAATTACCAACATAGCCTCATCACTTATAAAGATATAATTCCCGAACACAAGGCAGATTTTACTGCCGTGGCTGAAGTTAAAGCTTCAGAATTTAAACAAGCTTTAGATCGGGTTGCTCCTTTTACCGACAATGATATTAAAAATATTGTTAGTGGTATCTGCCTTCAACTTAAAGCAGCGTCAACTGAGTCAACAGAAGAATCTGAATCTTTGGAATTGACCTTAACGGGTATCTCAGAACCAGGGATGGGACATATTACTTTACAGGTAGATTCAATAAAAACTTATGATATGAGTGTAATAGACGATCTCATTTTAGTTTTGCCCAAAAGGGCAGCGACTTTTATTGCCAATAATGCCGATGACTTTACTTTGTCTATTTCCGAGAAGTCAGTAAGATTTAGTTGGGGAAATGTTGAATGTACCGTGCAGACTCTTAAAGGTAAATTCCCCGATTTGGAAAAGATAAAAGCATCCGTTTCTGGAAATGATATTTCAGTAGAATTTAATCGCAACGAACTCCAAGCAGCCTTGAAAAGACATCAGGTAGCATCTTCTGAGATTGAATTTAGGATCGATGGCGAAGAATGTACCTTGATTCAATCAACCGAAGCAGGTAGTGGTGCGGAAAATATTTACTGTAGTAATGATGATGCTAAAGAACCTATCAGACTTAGTTTACCGATTGATTATCTAGTGAAGGTGGTTGCTTCAGTCAAATCGGAAGTTATTGAGCTTAAGTTGGATTTAGTACCTGAAGAGGGTGAGGACGTAGCTTGTAACAATATTTTGGTTGAGGACGATGATGCTCTATATTGCCTAACTCAATTGGTTGCAGAGTGATTATAAGTCCTGTCGGACGGGTGAAGTGAATTAAAGTACTCGGATTTTATGGTCTGGGTACGGTAAGAAATTTAGGACTTATGAATTTACCAATAAAATATCGACCGATTGAATTTGCTCAGGTAGTTGGACAGAGGGTAGCAGTGGCGATCGCTCAAGCCAGTCTGGTGCAAACTCATTTACAGACTACATTTCTGCTGGTTGGGGCTTCTGGTTCTGGCAAGACTACCTTAGCTAGAATTATGGCGAGAAGCTTGAACTGTAAGGAAAAAGTAGGAGTAGAACCCTGTAATCAGTGTAGTAGTTGTCTGAGTCATCTTAACGATAACCATTTAGCGATTAACGAAATTAACGGTGCGGATAAAAATGGAGTAGATGATGTACGAGGCATTATCGAAAGGTGTCAGATTAACACCCTTGACTCAAAATACCGTATCTTCATCGTTGATGAGTGCCATCAAATGAGCAAGCCAGCCCAAAATGCCATGCTTAAGCTGTTAGAAGATCCTCCTCAAGACACAGTATTTATTCTCTGCACTACCGAAGAAGATAAACTGCTCGAAACCATTCGTTCACGGGCAAGGATTCTGCGATTTGGGACTGTACCCCGCGATTTAGTTACGGGATATTTATTAAACGTTGCTTATCATGAAGGAATTGCCTTAAGCGAACAGGAGGCACAGAGGATTTACGAATACAATAAAGGTTCGATCAGACAATCATTACAGACTTTAGGAACGGTGTGCGATCGCGTAATGGTTGCCGATCTTTGTCCTCAAATTGCCAGAGATGAACTACAAAGTTTGTTTATCGCTTTTGAAAGCAGAGACTATTTCCATATAAATGAGGTTTTACAAAGAGTCTGCCAGCAAGGATTTTACCCGAAACAGTTACTAATAGACTTGATCGATCTGGCAATTGAGATTATGGCGATGCCTGAAACCAGCCCTCATTTTGTAACTAATGCCAATCGAATATTAGAGGTAGTCATCCCCGCTATTAGTAAGTTGGGTACTAGTTCTAATGCTCAAGCCAACTGTCGCTTGATTCTGTATCACGCTCTTACAGTTTGGCAATCATCAGGGACTAAAAAGATGGTAGAAGAGATTCAGACAAGTCCCTTAATAACAGATGCGCCTCCTACTATTTCTCAGTCATCAACTAATATCTTGGTCGATAGAGTACAAACTCAACCACAATATTCTCAAGGTTTACAAGTTGGTTCTCCAACCGTAGCGAATCAATTATTGCAGCCTCCTTTATCCGTACCACAACATCAGTTTGCAATTCCCACAGGTCATAGACCTTATGTTCCTGCTCAATAATAAAGCGATGCCGCGCGCACATGCGGCTGACGCGCAGCTTATCCGAAGGTGTACCCTTTAGGGAATCCTTTAGGAAAAGCCTTTGTTAGAGCGACTGCATTTCTGAGCGATCGACCAGTCTCAAAAATCGTTTGGGACTGGTTGCTAAATATTAGATATTTTTACCTCATGCTATTTATTCTTACAGGCAACGATCGAGCCTTAATCGAACAACACATAAAGCAAATACTAGCTAGCTACAGATTAGAAAAGTATTCCACTATAGAAGACATCAAACAAGCCTGTATTAAGTGCCTGACTTTGAATTTAATGGGAGAAATTACTGCTACAGTTTTAGAATTATCCCATCAGGAATTGAAATACCTCGATATAAGCCAAATTCCTCGGCTTAATAAGTCCAAAAATCTGCTCTTCCTAATCTTAGAAACTCTTGATAGCCGAACTAAATTAGGTCAAGCTCTCAAGCCATATCTGGTTAGTGATTCTAAGCTACCTCCAAATTGGAACAAGCAAAGCATAGATCGAGGAATAGACTTTTATGCTGGTCAACTTGGATTGAATTTGTCTTCTGAGGTCAAAGAATATCTTCGCCACGCTCTTAATAATAATTTCTCCATGCTGCGTAATGGTTTGGAGACTATTGCCGTACTGTCTAGCAATCCAGACTTAGCTTTGGTCAAAGAAGTAATTCCTTCGGAATATGCCAGTGCTATTGAACTCCAAGAAATGATTCTACAACGCAAACGTAGTGAAATCCCTACTTATGTTGCCAAACTAACAGCTTTTACTGGCGATCTCGCAATCTTAGCGAGCTTGAAAACTCAGTTCACTTTATTAATGCAAACTGCTATCGGAATTCGTAGTAACCTCAACGATGCTGAGATTGCTAAGTTTGCTCAAATTGGCAATGTCAAACGACTGTACTTTCTACGTCGCGAATTGCAACAAGTTTCAGTAGAGCAGTTAGTCTGGCTTAATAACCAAATTAAAACTACAAAACATGAATTGACTTACAACACCTGTAGTCTGACGGCTAAACTAATGTTGATGTGTTGTTATTAGGCTTCAATAGACTTCAACCGACCGATCTGATACTTGGTAATAATCTCTCGATTAGAACTGACCTGGAACTTACTTCTAATTGATTCCATATGAGTATTGATGGTTGATTTGGAAATCTCTAGCTCTTTCATTATGTCAGTTAGAGATAGCCCTTCTGTATAAAACTCGGCAATTTCTCTTTCTTTAGGCGTCAGCTTCTGCTTGGTTGAATCTAGTTCTTTAAATAGTTCAATCAAAGGACCAAGTAAGATCATCTGGCTATTATCAAATAGACCTTGGGAGTAGTAAGTCCCGCCACTCTTTACTGCTTTAATCGCGATCGACAACTGCTCTTCAACTCGTTGTTGCTCAACAATTCCTTGGCAGCCAATTGAATATAGCTGAGGAATTAACCTGTCTTGGTTTTGAGCTAAATAGATAACTTGAGTTTGGTTCTCCAGTATAGATTTAATTAAATCTGTTGTCTTTTCAGGCGAAGCCAGCTCACTACTTACCAAAACCAGATCGAAATCGCTGAAAAGCTGTTGGATATCCTGTTCTTCAAGGTGTTGAGACGAGATATTTTTTAGCTCGTAATCGGGGACATATTTTTGTAGTCCCAGACCATAGAAAATATTGTTACTAACTAAGGCAATAGTCTTGGACATTGACCGAACCAAAATTAAAGAATGTATCTACTATTTTATTCGGCAAAACTATGATTTGAAGTTTGGCAACTGTAAAAAGGTGAAATTATTCCTTTTTATTCCCTTGAATTATTTTTCAGTTTATAGCCTAATTCCGAATAAAGATGCGATCGCCAGGGAAGAATACAGTCGTCCTTTGAAAACCAAATATATTCCTAATCTCAAGCGGGATCTAAAACCAGGTTGGCTGTTTCCCCATCTTTATAATCACGATGCTTTACTCCACGGCAGATGGGAATATTGGCATCGACTTCAACTCGTCCCAGCAGAAAAATTTCATCTGCTTCAAGAACCAGATCCTAAAATAAGACTGGAAGGTATTCAAGAACATATTCTGCCAAAAGAACCAATCCCGCCAATTAACTTTTGTGAAGGTCTTTCCAGTCACAGTAAAGGGCGTAAAATGCTTGAAATTTGCCTGGACAAGATGCTGAGGGCAGGAGATTATACAAGCATGTTGACCAGAATAGAGTATTTTCTAGACTGGATGCTTTACGGTTTTGGACATCCCCATCCTTGGTTTACTCAATTACCTGTAGAGCCAAATGGCTGTGAAGGATGTAGCATGGTTTTTTATCAGTTGTTTAACCTGTTTCATCTGCTTTACCAACCCCAAGACTATTGGGGCAGTTTAATAGTTGAAGCAAAGGGAAAGGGTTCGCAAAAGTACACGGGATATTTTCCTACTCCTAATACAGTAGCAGTCGCCATGGCAAAAATGCTTTTCAGTGACGATCGAGATACTCGCTTGCAAATGGGCTACGAACCTGCCATTGGCACTGGGGTAATGACTCTTGAACCAAGTAATCACATTCTGAACATGGTCGGAACTGATATCGATAAACTACTGCTAAAAGCCTGTCTGGTTAACTGGTATCTGTATTGCCCTTGGTTTGCCATGCCCATATTCTACTTAGCCGATCGCGTCGATCTTCTCTGGGGTAATTCATTAGTAAGGTCAGACCATCCTAATGCTCCCAAGTCAATTCATCAAAAGTACTGGCGTGAAAAATATCAAGATATCTATCCTGTAAATTTGCTAGAGAGAGATTGGTCGAATGAAGTACAGAAGATTATTGATCTGCAATCAGCAAGGGTAAAAGCTCCTGAAATTGCTAATCAAGAAAGTAATTTTGAATTTACAGAGCAGAAGCCTAAAGGATTTAAACGACCATCAGGAAAAAGACAATTGTAACTTGAAGGATAAAATGGCACTAATGGAATCATAAAATGACACTTTTCTGAAAATTCGTAAATTTCGTCTATTTCATCTATGTTTCTCCGATAACATCCCGATTAGGCTGACGAACTCCAGGGCGACCTTTGGTTTTCTTGCTCGAAACAACAACGGATAAAGTATCAGAACTAATACCTGAAGAGGATACTTTTGATAAACCTAATTTCTGACGCAGTAAAGACATCTCTCCTGACTCAAACTCAAATGCTTTCTCTCCTTCAATTGCCTCTGCTGCTATCTGGAGGCATTTAGCTACAGATGGGGCATAGGATTGCCAATGATGTTCCCTTAATGTAGAAGCGGATTCATCTAAAGCTTTACGATAAGCCTGAGTTAGCCAGTCTTTGAGAATGCCCACACAGCCAATACTCCTCTCATAAAAATACTCCCAATGAATTTCTAGTTCGGGAGCTTTTTCTAAAGTCATTTTCTCACCAAAGCTTTTCAGTACTCTCTGAAACTCAATTAAATCTTCTGAACAGTCGGCTTGATAGCGAGGAAAGTGAATATCAATACTGCGACGGGAAAGTTGACCACTAAGATTGCGAAATTCTAACAACTCATAAGTACCGAACAACCCATGCAAAGTATTGGTCATACTAGCCATCGATTGTAGAGCATCCATTTGAACTTGTTGTCTGCTACTACTTGCCAACTTAGAAAATCTCTGAGCTTCATCAGTTAAGAAAACAACTAAATCTCGATGGCGTATGTTAACTATGACTTGTTCCCGTAAAGTTGATAGATGACTATTCTTTGAACCAATATTGCGTTGATATGGCTTACTTTTTTGGATCTTGCTTCTATTAGGAATTGAATAATCTGAAGTTGGGGATTCCGCTAAAGAAGCTAAGACGCTCTGATAGTAGACTTTCCAGTCAAAGCTGCCCGATTCTGGTGCGCGAGCTTCGACTGTAGCCACTGGTAAATAATTAGGATCTCGTTTTAGTCGTGCCGTTTTCTCTGACACCATTACTTTTATAATTTGGCGCAGTAAAGTTGTCTTACCAACTCCCGTAGGACCAAACAAAAAAATGACAGATGCACCGCCTGGATTATTAACTGCATCGCGAAATTCTTCATAAGCTTTTTTAAGATGGGGATGCACCACCGTACAATCGCGAAACAAATCCAGTTTTTCTTGTCGAGATAAAACATGATGAGGTCTGTTGGATCTATAAATTGGCATTACCAAAATTCCTCATAAGGCTTAATTTCTGCCGATGTTGATGGAGATTTTTCTTCTTCCACATCAACTAAAATCAGGGTATTTTGCTCCTCCATAGATTCGCACTTATCCGCATCTTTTACTTCTCCATCTTTCAAACGCTGCATGAGAATAGATTCAGTAATTTCAGTTCCTTCCAGAAAAACTGCTAAAGCCTTGGCTGTGATAGTAAATCTTTTTGAGTGTTGTTTATACTGCTGTCTTAACTCCTGAGTAGCTAGTTGAATTTCTCTTTCGGAGCGACCTTTAAACACGCTGTAATATTGAGAAATGCAACGAACCCATTGTTTTCTTACATAAGCGTAGGCTACTCCTGCATCTTTCGGGTCATATTTAACGCTAACTGTAGTTTTCTCAATGCTTCCATTACGAAAACTATTGTGCCAGTAATAAAGATGATTGATTTTTACTCCCTGGTTGGGAATAACTTTTGCCGTTCCTTTGTTTGTAGTAGGCATTGTCAGAATGCGGAAGGTTTCATCATAGGGGATCGTTCTGCTTGGTCTTAAACCAGTTTGAATAATACTTTGTTCATAAGCAAATTGGGGAGAAAGTCCCAACGCAGGATGCTCTTGGAGGTCGTAGAATTGATAGATCCAATTAGATAAATGTGACTGTAAACTGCTTAACGTCCAAATTGCATGATGGCGTGGATTCACAGCATTCGTTACCGAACGAGGGTTCTTGGTCATTTGGGTATTGCCTGCCAGATTATGTACGAACATAGTGTTAGCTGTCCCAAATAGACGCTCGCACACAGAGCCAAATCTAGGTTTTGCCCCTGGTCTAGTTTTGGAAGTACATTCATACATTGCCAGCAGTCTTTCAAAGTAAACACTGCTAAATTCTTTTCCTCCATCGACTACTAAACATTGAGGTAAACGGCCATGACGACTTACACAATCTCGTATTACCATCATGCAGCTACGATAAGAAGGCGCATCAAAAGTCAGATGAAAAGCTAAAATCCTTCTAGAATAGGCATCGCTTAAGAAAGTTACCCAAGGACGACCAAGTAAAGCTTTAGTAGAGGAAGAAACTAATTCGATATCTAATTGAGTATGATCTAGATGACAGATAGCCCAAGGACGATCTCCGTGTCTTGGAGTAGTGAATTCTAGTTCCCAGTAAAATGGTTCGTTTGAATATGCAGAGCGAGAACCCTGACGTTTTTTAGTTTGTTCGTAGGTTGGTCTACTATTACAAAACTTGAGAAAGGTTTTATAGCTGGCAACTGCGGTATTTTCTCGTTCGCAAGCATTTACTAATGACCCATATACTGACCTTTTGCTTTTTTGTTTGTAAGTCTCATAATCGTTGACAATGTATTCTGCCATTAATTTCTGGGTCAGTTCGGGTATTTTAGATTGTCGATTCCCTTTAAGGTGGCTTTGAGGCAGTAACCCAAGATAACCATACCCATATATCTGTTCGGCTTGTCGCCAATTTCTAACCCAGCGATAAAAAGTTCTTTTAGGAATGCTTTTGTCTCTAGGAGAAGAACCCGTCAAATAGGGTGCAATAATACGATAACGTCGATTAGCTTCTGCACAATCTGACTCACTGGCATTTCTGATTTTTGAATCTTGAGGAGCTGGGTTAGAACTAATCGTATTGGCGACAATTATTTGTTTTTGTGCGATTAGTTGTTCAAAAACTGTAACTGGTAAGTTAACTGCCTCTTGTTGTGAGTTTAATAATGTTATTTCTGTCGCACCTAAGTTAAGAACTCGCCAATTGATTTCGTCCCAAATTATTTGACTGCCTGCGGTTGGTTTAATTAATTCCTGAGTCTGAAGATTTTTTTCTTTTGAGGAGCGCGATTGGGATAGTTGGGAAATTGCGGTAGCATTCTTAATAGATAGAAAGAGTTGAACCTTCTCTGGTTCGCTAGCTAAATCAGCACCACTTAAATTAACGTAAAGTTGTTGAGTAGCGATTAACCTGTAAATTTCATCGGAATTAAGCCCCCACTCTATTAGTTTTGATAGTGTGATGCTAGGCTGAGTTTCTACTAATCCTATTATTTTTTGCTGGTTAAATAGTGGTAAGGATTGCTTTATTTTGTCTCTAAAGTAATCTTCTAGAAAGTAAAGATTACGTTGAAGATTCCAATCTATTTCTTTTTCTGTACGTACCAGATATTCAAGTCCTCTTTCCTGAGCATAAGATTCCCCAGGAGGACATAGCCATTGACCAGTTTTTGTTTTCTGGTAGCGGTTGGGCATTTTTATTGCCAGTTGTTCTAGTTCTTGTGTTGTTTTCCATTCTGACCAACCAGAAGACCTTCGACCAATCTCGAAAAAATCAGGAGTGTGCTTTACTCCAACTTGACGACCAGATGCACTCTCATAATTTAGCTTGATTGATGGTGGTTGGTCGTAATATTCGAGTACCTCGCTATCGTATTCCATTGCATAGATTCCAGCCAGTTCGTGGTGGTGGCTTTCAAACTGAATGGTCATTCCCATTTTTTGACTGGGATAGCGACCACTGACATTTCCTCTACGACTTTGTACTCTACGCGATGGCGGGGAAGACCGAATTTGTGAAATTTCTTGTATTGTCTGCTCGTTCAAATCGAGTTCAATACACCAGTCACGAAATTCTTCGCTGGTTAGCATTACACTTCTCTGGATGAACCGCTTTTCTAAGAGCAAATTTTAGCTTATTTTGTGCCACTTTATGATTCTTTTTTAGTAAAAGTGCCACTTTATGGTTTAACACTTTAAATATTTACGAAAATCCACTGATGAATTTACGGGCTTTTTGGCTCGAATTAAGTGCCATTTTATGACTCTATTAGTGCCATTTTATCCTTCAAGTTACAACAATCGAAATCATTGTTTTAACTGTTTGTTCCAAAAGCACTCTTCTTTGATGCACGGCTGGACTAGCCAGCTACCAGTTTCACCACATCCAGATTTAATAAAACTCTGTTTGTCTATAATGAGTGTGATGGATATGGCGTAAGGAATAGAGTATTTGTGAGACATGTAAGTAAATGCGCTCGATGGTTCAGAAGTCTAATTGAAGCGTTTGAACAAGATTCCAGTTGGGAAATAGAACTCAAAGAAACTGCTTCTGAACCGATCGCCATTAGGGCAAAATTGACTAAATCTCCAACCAAATCTAAAGAAAAGAAATAGAGATTATTTGATTTACTATTGTTGTAGTTCGGCTAAACTTTTTTCCATAATATCAATTAAATTCTGCCGATTGAATTCATCTAGATTCGATATTTTGATACTCTCTAGCGATTTTATACATTTTTTGACTTCTTTAGTTAATCCTGACGATTGACCAGTACTCGGTTGAAATTGAGCAATAATCTCATTGATTTTCTTATTGGTCTGAGTTAAAGAAAGCTCCTTTTCAATTACTTCGTCAATTAATTTGCGTCGTACCTTTCGCGCCTCTTGTTCTGATATATTTAGCTTTTGACCTTTTACTTTATTGATTGCTTTTGCCAAGGCATCTTTTAGACCCCTACTTCGGATAGCTTCCTTAATATCCTCTGCTATCTTCAGCACAGGGAAATAATTTTGATTGACAGAAAGAGGGTTGAATCCGTAGTCTAAGATAATTTGACAAGTAAGCCTTTCTAACTCTGATAAATCTAGTTCATCAAGCTGCTGTTGTATATCCTGTTCATTTTTGAGTATCGTTCCCAAAACTTTTTGCTTACCCTGGCGTTTAAGTCTAGTAATTGCTGTATTAAGAATAGTAGGAACTTTTTCCCTTGTTAAACTCTCAGTTCTAGTCTCAATTCTTTCTATTAGGGAGTTAGCTAAGTCAAGGGTATTAATGTTCGATTTACTGATAGCAGCAATAAAAACATCATCATCAAAGGTTTCTTCATTGTAATCAATAATGATTGCCTTAATTGTTGACCAGCCTAACTGTTTAGCTGCTTGCCAACGACATTCTCCATCGAAGATCAGATAGCCGTCAATATCTGACGGAGAGACTAGCACTATAGGCTCTTTTTGCCCTACTTTAGCCAAACTTACTTTACGTTCTTCGACTACATAAAAGGAACTTCGGGGCTGTCTGGGATTGGGATTTATTTGAGTCAAAGGAATATCTTCAATTCCTTTCTGTTGAAAAGCTTGTTCTAACCGTTGTTTGAGATTTTCATTTTCCTGTTGGAGAAGCGGAATTTCTTTAGCTTGTAATGCACTTCCAAAAGACTCCTCCAAATTAATTTGTCGTTTGACCATGTTTTTTCTCTACTATTTTTTTATTGCGTTAATAATATATGGTGCGATCGCTGGTAGCTTTTGTAGCATTTTTCCGTCAAGCCCCTTTAGTTTGGATTGATTCATTTTTTTGAATAAGTGACCATTTTCGGTGAAGTCATAGCAGGGTGTCGAGCCTGGTGAATCAAGAAAAATTGGTAGCCCCATGGCATAGGCATTAAAAAATCTGGAAGATTGACGAATAGGGCTAAAGCATAGGGTATTGAATTTTTGAGCGAATGCGGGAAACTGATTTAGGGTATTACGCTGAATCGCTGCGTTGTGATCGTATCTACTTGGTAATATACCGAGAATTTCTGGTGTGGATTTGAGATAGGTTTTGTATTTATACAACCATTCAAAAAGAGCGTTGATGTCGGAAATACATTTCTGAGTCATTTCAGCACAAATGATTAGATGCGTTGCCGCGCATAATGCCATTAAGGATAATTGACCTTGTTGACCTGGAGCATCAATTAAGACGACATCATGAGATAGAGAAAACCGATCTAAACATTCTCGCAAACGAAACATTCCGAAGGGATCTCCTGTCAACTGTCTAGATACTGACTCTAAAGAATTTCTCTCAGCCTGACATACGACTGCTTGATTCTTTAAAGTATCTGACCATAATGGAAAAAATGGGTAGTTCCCATCAAAGTCATCGGTAAGAATTGAAGCTGTACTGAATTCGGCAGTTGGTTTTGGCAAGCCACAACAATCATGTAAAGAACTTCTATTATCAAGCTCAATTAAAACGACGGACAAACCGCTTTGTGCTAGCAAATATGCTAGATGCACCATCAGTGTTGTCTTTCCTGTTCCTGTTGAAGATAGACTAGTGATTATAAATTTCTCTTTCATTAAGCCTAACTATATAGTTACCTTTTTAAATTCTTTTGTACCCTAACGTTAGGGTATACTCCTGAAAAATAAAAGGAATAATTTAGAATTTATTATTTGCCATAAAAGTTTTAGCTAGAACTTAGAGTATATTTGAGAGCATTTTGCATTGATTTTGCAATAAATTAAAGCAGTCTCAACTATACTCTTTATTTTTTAAAATTGTCTCTACCGCTTGCTCGGCATTTAAGTTCTCATTGGTCACTTATCAATATCGGGAGGCATGGGCAGTAATTCCTCCGCAGCAGCAAGCCTAAGATTTAACTGTTCTGTCGTCCAATCTTGCTTCTGAGTATTATTCAATTTGCTTAGGTCAATATAATTTTGTTGGCGAGACTCGATTAATTGAGCCTTTCTGTTAGCCATAACTGGACGAATCTTTTCTTTCCAGATTGCAGTTTCCGCTTCAATTGCTCGCTCGATATCTTCTTTAGGTATGCCAATTTTGCCCATGACTGGTCTTTTAACATCGTTTTTATCACCATAGCCAGGGTTTAAAATGATTGCCTTTCCTTGGGGAAAACGCTCAATTGTATCGACACTTATCAGAGGAATCTGGTGAGTCTGCTGGTTAACAGAAGTAGATGCTCCGTTCTGCGATCTCGAACGAGAAACGGAAGTAGTTACTACAGTTTTGTTGCCAATTTTCTTGGAGTATTCTTCAGCTGTTACCGAGTCGTTTGGTCCAAACAGGACGTGGGTAAATAAACCCGACACTAATGCTTTGCCTCTTTCTTTGCCGTAAAGTTCAAAGAACTGATTTAGACTTTGCGCTCCCAAAATAGGAATACCCCCATTGGAACGATATTCGTTGATAAACTCACTAAGTTTGGCAAATACACCTAAACTCGTAACTTCATCCAGGCAATAGCAGAATGGGTTGGTTCTCTTCTCGCTTAGGTTTTCAACAATAGTTAAATGCATACACATAGTAATCAAAGGAGCGATGATGCTACGTCGGCGATCGTCCAATTTCATCACCAGTAATTGTTTGGGCTTGAGATATAAAGGAATGGTGCTTTTGCCGAGCATGCAGGGGAGCAGATCATTCTGAATAAAACCCGTGAAGGTGATTTCCGCTGTCGTCTTAATCGAAGCTGCGGTTTTTTCTGATTCTTTAGAGGAAAGGAAATTGGAAATAGTAGCAGCAATCCAAGGGTCTAGTTTTTGCTCATCGTTTCGTCGTACTGCCCAGTCAAGACGCTCGACTAAATTGGGTAGTTGAGTGATGGCGTAAACCATTGGCAGATCGGGATATTTACTTGATTTGGCAAGCTGCATTAATCCCGTTGCGAATATGCCTCCAGTCTGAGAGAAGAAGTCTTTTTTGCCGTCTCCCTTTCCTTGGGAGTCGATTAAAATTTTGCCTAATTCCCCTGCGGTAGTAGCATCGCGAGGATCTTTCATAAAGTCTAAGACATTGATGACGCAGGTATAGTCTGCTCCTGGAGTGTCTGGGTCTTCACCCGTTTCTAATCCAACTCCTCCAGGGGCAAAAACATCTACGGTATAACCGTAACGAGATGCCAGAGAGGTATGCAGCTTCATCTGATCGCCTTTTTTGTCGTAGAGTAATACGCTGATACCCTGAGCAAATAGTGCTTCTATGACGCGATCGATAAAAGAGAAGGTTTTACCTGAACCAGGTGAACCTAGAACAAGAACTCCCCGACCAATATCGGGAATCCAGGTGGTAGGCATGGTGTTGTGCAAAATTACCTGTAGGCGAGATGCCCATTTAAGTCCTAAAAATTTGTATGAGTATTTAGGCGTACCGCACCAAGCTGCACTGGGACTACACTTGCTGTTAGCTGTAGCCTTCATGTGTTCAAAGGCTCGAACCGTAGCATAAAGCTTATCCCAACGATTTGCCATTCTAGCTGAAGTAAGTTGAGGCTTTTTTTGACTCAGAGAAGCCCAGATTAGAAGTAAGGCGAGAATACCTCCCATAGCAGAAAGTTGAAAAAGTTCTGTTGACCAAAGTTTTGGCTCAGGTTGAGGGGGTGAAACTGCTATTGAAGTTGTTGAAGCTTGAGCGACTTCAGAAAAAGAATTCTCGATCATGGGTTTAAAAGAACATTTCTTGTAAGAATCCGAATTGCCATAACCAAGAAGGTAATACCCAGCTAGATATTAAGGTGGCTGTCGCCAACAGCAGCAAAAAGATTTTTGGCGTAACTAAATTTCGCGACATGGATTGAAGACAGATTGTTCTTGGTTTACTCGACCAAAATAACAATCTGTAAACCTTTATCGCCCTGGAATTTAAAAGATGACGAGTCGTTCTTTAGTAAGTCATGTTTCGAGTTTTTTAAGAAATGTCCGACCAAAAGTACTAGTTAGTCGTCGCGAATATATTTAAGAAAAAAATGAGCCATAGATTTAGCTTTTATAGTAAAAAGCAGAGTGAAGCATTGCTCGAACAATTAAAGGTAAGGCGATCGCCAGACTTTGCCTATTTAATAATCGATTGCGATCTCGAGTTAGATAAGTGGATTGCGAGAATAGAGGCGGAAAGCTGTTTTATCGCTCTCGATACGGAGACAAAAGGACTGATTCCTGCACCTGGGATGGTTAAGACAGTACAGATTGCCTACTGCGAAGATGAGCCTGTTTTAATTATTGAACTACCCAAAATTAAAAATAGAACCAGACTGCAAAGATTAATGGCTAGTCCCAAACTACTAAAAGTAGGTCATCACATCAAGTTCGATATTCTGATGCTAAAAGCAGAAGGTATAGAAGTTCGAGGTCCTGTCATGTGTACTATGCTGGGTATTGAAGTATTAAAGGCTGGGGCTACCAGACAAGCCAGTTTGCAGTTCACCGCACAAGATCTAGTTAATATAGGACTGGATAAAACCGAGCAAAATTCTGATTGGGGAGGTAAGCTATCTAAAACTCAACTACAGTATGCTGCCAATGATGCGGGAATATTACTTAAGATTTTGACCCAACTTCAGCAGAAGTTAGACAAGGAGGATTTAACGAACATAGCTATTCTGGAATACTGTTGCCTGTTGCCCGTAATTGAGATGCAGAGTCGGGGAATTTATCTCGATCGCGATCGATGGCAAAGAGTCAGGCAAGAGTATGAACAACAGCGAGATCGGCTAGCAGAAAAAATCTATCAAGAACTAGACCGAGAATTCAATATAGCTTCTTCCCCAAAGCTATTGAAGGCTTTACAAAGCTATGGCATAAACATCAAATCTACAAATAGTAATGCGCTGATAGAACAGGTCAAAAAGCATCCTATACTAGCGTCGATAATTAAATATCGTAGTTTAAATACTATTATCAATACCTTTCTCAAAGGATTCGAGCCATATATTCAGCCAGATAATCGACTTAGAGGAAACTGGTGGCAGATTGGTACGCGAACTGGCAGAACTAGTTGTCAAGAACCAAACTTGAGCAATATTCCAAAAATACCTAAGCTCAGAAACTGTTTTGCTGCTGCGAGGGGTTATATGTTGGTGGATGCGGACTATTCTCAAATAGAGTTGAGGCTGGCTGCCAAAAGAATGAATGTCCCTACTCTAATTCAGGCGTTTAGCCAAGGACAGGATATTCATACTTTAACTGGCTCTTATATCTATAATTGTGAGCTAGAAGACTTAACGCTACAACAGCGTAAACTAGGTAAGATCCTAAACTTAGGCTTGATATACGGCATGGGGGCAGAAAAGTTTAGACTTAATGCTGCTAAGAAATTTGGTGTCTATTTAACAGCAACTAGAGCTAAGGAATTACGAGAAATGTTTTTCACTCTCTATCCAGAAATCGAGCAGTATCACGCCTGTTGCCGTCGTAGCTGGCAACAGGGACAACAGCAGGCAAGCTCCACATTGGGGAGGGTAAATGTTTGGTCGAGTAAAAGCCCTAAGCTCAATCAGATTATCAACTATCCTATTCAGGCTGATTGTGCGGATATTTTAAAACAGGCAATCTCTAGCTGGTATTTAGAATGCCTGCATCAAAAGCTCGATGCCTACTTGGTTCTTACGGCATACGATCAGTTAGTGATTGAAGTTAAAGAAGAACAGGTACATTACACTGCCAAGATTTTAGAGAAGGTGATGATTGAGGCGGGGCAAGATCTACTCAACCCAGTCCCAGTTGTTGTCGATCTCAAAATTGG
>JBJOPG010000067.1:0-30804 GCA_046050865.1 Cyanobacteriota bacterium | reverse complement strand
CAATATAATTATCAGCCTGAGCCGAATACTCCTGAAGCAGAATTATATGAGACCTTTCTCAAGCCTCAAGATTGGATTAATTGGCAAGGAGAGTAGAGTCATTAATAACCGATGTTACCCACTCAATGATTTGTGAAGTTCGGGAAAAGGTGAAAATGCATAATCTCGGTTACTGGTTGCCAGGGTTGGAAATCTGTCTTTTAACCCAACTACGAAAAGCTTTGATTCCTTTATTTCTGCCTTCGGTACGACATTGAGCTAAATATTGAGGAATTACTTTCAATAAGGGAAAGTTGGGGAAGTTAGCACTAGTTGGGGACTCAATGTATTTGCCGTCTACTAGCAGTAAAAATTTTAGTTTGCCTTGTTCGTATTGCCAGAGTTCTGGTACTCCCAAAGCTTGATAGATCTCGGGATGGGAACGATGGGTGATGTCTATTTCCAAGGCTAAATCTGGTGGGGGATCTTGGGTTAAATCCAAACGAGCTTTCCCTCTAACCATTGCTTCGTGCTGGATATAAAAACAGCTATCAGGCTCAATCCCTCTTAACATCGCTTGATTTCTGAAAGTAGTAGAACCTAACGGGCAAAATTCTCGGTCTAATTCTTCCAGCAAGATTTCGATAAAGTTGCTGAGATAAACTTTATTTACCTCGTGTTCTGGCAGAGGGGTCATAATTTCTAACTTGCCATTGTCATATGCGATACGAGAACCCCGACTTTCTCCCCAATCTTGTAAAATTGTCTCTAATTCTTCCCAGTTAATGTTTTCCAACACTACTGTTTGTCCTGGCGGAACTGTAATTCTAGTGACTTCTAACAGCATGGCTTTTCTAGGGGGAGGAACGGTTAGCTCAGATCTAGGTCAAAATATCTGTGAATGTATTGGAATTGCTGCATTTATAATCTAAATTATTAAATTTCTACGGTCGAACCATACTCATGATAGCGATCGCCAGGGTCGGGAAGTCGATTAGCGATCACCATTATTTGTCGCCTTTTTATTATACTAGAGCTACACTTTTGAATAGCTTATAGCTACTTCAGCCGACTAATGCTCTTAACCCAAACTTAGTTTAGTTCAGTGTTTCCGCTGTATCAGGAGATTGAGCTAAGGCTTCTAGTCGATCTTGTTGATCTTGAGAAATACAGGATTGAACCATCACATCAATGTCTCCTTCTAAGGAGTTTGCCAAAGGGAAGTTTTGCCCCAAACGGTGATCAGTAATACGATTATCTTTATAGTTATAGGTGCGGATTTTCTCGGAACGGGAGCCTGTTCCTACCTGGGCAAGTCTCAAGCCTCGGACTTCTTTTTGCTGCTCTGCTAGCTTAATATCATATAATTTGGCTCGCAGAATCTGCATTGCTCGCTCTCGGTTTTGCAGTTGCGATCGCTCTTCGGTACAAAAGATTCTAATGCCTGTGGGCTTGTGGATTAAATCCACCGCTGTCTCTACCTTGTTAACGTTTTGTCCCCCCGCCCCCCCGGAACGAGCGGTTTTAAGTTCGATATCTTTGGGGTCAATATGAATTTCCACATCATCTACTTCGGGCATCACAGCAACGGTAGCGGTGGAAGTATGTACCCTACCACTGGCTTCGGTTTGGTTCTTTAAAGCCACCCATCTCTGCCGATGACTCACTGAGCAAAAATACTTTCCAGTTTTGGGTTTCTGCGTAACGGGAATACATTCGCACTAAGTCTCCTGCCCAAATACTGGCTTCATCGCCTCCTGTTCCCGCTCGAATTTCTAACATGATGTTTTTATCATCATTGGGATCGCTGGGAAGTAACAAGATTTTGAGCCTGGCTTCCAGTTGTTCGAGCTGTGATTCCAGTTCACTGGCCTCTAGGCTCGCCATTTCCTTCATCTCAGGATCGATCGCTTCTTTGAAAATTTCTTTCGCTCCCGCCAGCTCCTCCTTTGTTTCTTGCCATTTTTGGTAGGTAATTACGGTTTCTTCCAGGGAAGAACGAGCTTTTGCTATTTTCTGTAGTTCGTCAGGATTCGTCGCAATATCGGGATCTGCAAGACGATGGGTCAGTTCCTGAAAAGTTTGCTCCACAGATTTTAGTTTATCTAAGAGATATGCTTCTGCCATTGGTTTTCTCCAATCAAAATTAGGGGATTTACTGGGGGTTTACTGAGGAAAATAGCTCAAGATACAACAAACCCAGCAGTCAATCAACACTAACTACTGGGTCTATATTTTGTCTTAAAATGGCTATTTCTCAGCGTCAGAGGCAGCTTCGCTAGTGGCATCGAGCATACCGTATTTACGCAAGAAGCGGTCAACCCGACCTTCGGTATCAATAATTTTTTGCGTACCAGTATAGAAGGGGTGATTCCCCGACCACACATCAACGGTGATTTCTGGCTTGGTTGAACCCACGGTCATTACTACTTCACCGTTACAAATAACCTTGGCATCGGGGTACCAAGTTGGGTGGATTTCAGGTTTTGGCATTGTTGGTTTTGATTACAAGATTAATTTAACAAATGGTAATTCTTCACTAGCTAGAAGCTAGAAGCTAAAAGCTTATAAAAACTATCGTTTCGAGAATTGAGGAGCTTTACGAGCTTTCTTCAAACCGTATTTCTTTCTTTCTTTACAACGGGGATCGCGGGTAAGAAATCCTTCTATTTTCAAAGGCTGACGATTGCCAGGGTCTTGTTTACATAATGCTCTCGCTACTCCTAGTCTGACCGCATCTGCTTGACCAGTCAAACCACCACCGTGGGCATTGACCAAAATGTCATATTCGCTCTCAAAGCCTAGAGTCTCCAACGGCCCTTTGATGGACATCAGATAGCTAGGAATACGATTAAAATAATCTTCTCCAGGCTTGCCGTTAACTACTAGTTTGCCCTCTCCTGGGACTAAACGGACTCTGGCGATCGCTGACTTGCGGCGACCAGTCGCCCAATATACTACTTTGTCTTGTGTTGCTTCCATGTTTAGTTACTTAGTTATCAGTTAGTCTGGGGAATAGTGTTGATGGTTAAAGTTTCGGGGTTTTGGGCTGCATGGGGATGATCTGACCCGGTATAAACTTTGAGTTTGGTAAATAGTTTGCGTCCCATAGTATTCTTGGGCAACATGCCTTTAATCGCTTTTTCGACTATCCGTTCGGGAATACGATGCTGTAGTTGGTCAAAAGTTTCAGTTTTCATGCCCCCTGGTCTACCAGAGTGGCGGCGATATAGTTTTTGCTCATTTTTTCGACCCGTTACCACAACTTTCTCGGCGTTGATCACAATTACAAAATCGCCAGTGTCCATGTTGGGGGTAAAACTAGGCTTATTCTTGCCTCGGAGAATCATGGCAATTTCCGTAGCTAGGCGACCGAGGCGTTGTCCTTCGGCGTCAACTACATACCATTTATGTTCTAGGGTGTCTTGGGAGGGGAGGGGAGTTTTGTTCATCTTCCGTGATATTATTTTGTGGATTATTTTAAATAAAGAGATTTACCAATGGATAATTGATCAATTTCTTTGAAGAAGGGATACATTAATCAATCATCCATTATTAATTATCCATTCTTGAATGAGCTAGATGGAAAGTAGGCTGGGTATCAAACCACAAGGGTTGAGCAAAAGGAAACTCAGGATAACCCACTCTCAGTAAACATAAACCTTTGGCTGGAGCAGAATACTTTACTTCCGAACGACGTTGAGCTTGCCAAATTTCGGTAAAGTTCTCGGGCGATCGCTTACCCATACCAACCTCAATCAACATCCCCACTAGCAAACGTACCATTCCATACAAAAAACTATTGGCTTGAATTTCCAGATACAAAAATGCTCCTTCACGGTAACATTCAGCAACCTGGACTTCTACTTGAGCATCAAGGCGGTCAGAACCAGATCGTTTAAAAGCGGCAAAACTATGTTCTCCTAAGATGGAATTTAAAGCTTGCTGCATTAATGATTCCTGCAATGGGTAGTGATAGTAGTGCCAAGCGGTCTGATTAATAAACACATTGGGGCGTTTCTCGGTATAGATTGTATAGCGATAACGTCGCCAAATGGCCGAAAACCGAGCATGCCACTCGTCTTCAACTTGTGCAGAAGCCCTTATTAGTATACCCTCTGGTAGTCTTCCATTAATAATTTTTGACCACTTATGAGGAGGGATCGGCCCGCAATACTCAAAGTGAGCTACTTGAGCAGCAGCATGAACTCCCGCATCAGTTCTTCCCGCACCATAGATATTTACCTTGTAGCCAGTAACGCTAGCGATCGCCTGTTCAATATAGCCTTGAACACTTACCTGATTAGGTTGCTTTTGCCAGCCATGAAAGTTAGTTCCTAAATATTGAATTAGTAAAGCTATTTTCATGGATAGTCCTAATTAGCAATCATTAGGTTATAGATCTAAACTAGCTCGATGATTGCCATTTCAGCATTATCACCACGGCGACGCTTAGTTCTTACCACCCGCGTATAGCCACCATTACGCTTGCCGTAGCGTTCACCAACAGCATTAAACAGCTCACTCACTAAATCTTTATCATAGATATAGCCCAAAGCTTGTCGTCTAGCAGCTAAAGAGCCATCTTTGGCAAGGGTGATCATTCGATCTACTTCACTACGTACTGCTTTAGCCCGAATCAAAGTAGTTTTGATCTGACCATGACGAATAATTTCCGTTGCCAGGGCACGCATGAGAGCTTTCCTTTGATCTGCGGGGAGTCCCAGCATTTTAACTTTACATCGATGTCGCATGATTGATAATGTTGCTAATTAGCTATGTTGACAATGTTGACTATTTACTCTTACTTACCTGATTTTTCTTGTGCCAAGGTAATTCCTAAGCGTTGTTGTAAAGCTTCGATGACTTCATCCGCCGACTTCTGACCGAAGTTCTTAATTTCTAAGAGGTCTTCTTGGGTGTAGTCGAGTAAATCGGAAACGGAGTTGATTTGTGCCCGCTTCAAACAGTTATAGGCTCTAACCGATAACTGCAACTCTTCAATGGGAATTTGGCTAGTGGGGTCTTCTTCATCTTGATAATCTGGTTCAATCTCTTCCAAAGTCAGATCTTTGAGGGGATTAAATAGATCAACGACAATTCCCGCAGCTTGAGACAAAGCTTCTTCTGGCTTTATACTGCCATTAGTCCAAATCTCCATTAACAGGCGTTCACGGATACCCGAACCATCGACTCTAGCATCTTCGACACTATAGTTCACTTTTGTCACGGGCATAAACACAGCATCGATTTGGAGAAAGTCCAAAGAACTTCCTTCTTCTTTACCTCGTTCTACCGCACGATAGCCTTTACCCTTTTCTACCCGAAACTCCATTTCTAGACTAGTACCTTCAGCAATGGTAGCTACGTACTGATTAGAATCTACTGTCTCTATTTCTGAGGGTAGTTCAAACTGGGCAGCAGTAACTGTTCCAGGACCAGTTGCTACTAAACGACCAATTTGGGGTTGGTTGGTGTAGCTTTTGAGAACTATCTCCTTCATATTGAGAATAATTTCCAAAACATCTTCTCTGACCCCTTCAATCGTGGCAAATTCATGAGTAGCAAAGCCAAACTTATGTTCTTGCCTGCCTTCATCTTTTGCCATGCCGCCGCCAATCCGAATTGCGGTGACCGCTGCTCCTTCGAGGTTGGATAATAAAACTCTCCTCAAAGCATTGCCCAAGGTAGTTCCTTGACCACGATCTAAAGGTTCTAAGACAAATTTGCTATACTGGTGTTGATTTTTTAGGGTTTTAGACTCTACACACTCAATTTGAAATTGCGCCACAGGCTGCTCTCCCTCTTATTCGACAGGCAATTTGGATAAACCGAGACTAAAACAGTTGCTTTTTTGCGGGCAACTGACAAGCTCGTGATAGGTGATGATTTATGAAAAAAGTTATACTCTGCGGCGTTTTGGTGGACGACAGCCATTATGCGGGATGGGGGTAACATCACGAATCAAGGTTATTTCCAGCCCTACACCCTGTAAAGCTCTGATAGCAGTTTCTCGCCCAGCACCCGGTCCGCTGACCATGACCTCTACTTGACGCATTCCTTGATCCATGGCTCGGCGACCGGCGCTATCTGCTGCTGTTTGTGCAGCAAAAGGAGTACCTTTTTTGGCTCCTTTAAATCCGCTAGCCCCCGCAGAAGACCAAGAGATTACATCACCTTTAATATCGGAAATAGTAACAATGGTATTGTTGAAAGTGGACTGAATATGCGCCACACCATTGGGTACGTTTTTTTTGTTTTTTTTCGCACCAGTTCTTCGTTTTGGTTGCGCCATGTTTTTTTTGTAATGTAGTTATACGTTAGATTTACTTTGTCAGATCTATTTCTTACCTGGAGCTTTTTTCTTACCAGCCACTGTCAATCTCCTACCTCTTCTGGTACGAGCATTAGTTCGGGTTCTCTGACCTCGAAGAGGTAAGCCCATACGATGACGACGACCACGGTAAGTACCGATATCAGCTAGACGCTTGATATTCATCGCTTCCCAGCGCCGTAAATCCCCTTCTACCTGATAATTATCCTCAATGTAGGCTCTGAGCTTAGTTACATCTTCATCGGATAAATCTCGAACTCTAGTGTCTGGATTCACTCCAGTTTCAGCGATCGCCTTTTGTGCCCGCGACAACCCCACACCAAAGATGTAGGTGAGGGCGATCTCCACACGCTTTTCACGGGGGAGATCTATGCCAGAAATCCTTGCCACGTTATTTACTCCCTATTGATTGCTTTTTACTGTCTCTTGTCTAATTTGTCTTGCCTAAATTGTTTTAGCAATATCTGAGGTAAAGCTCCCATGGCTACCCCTGACGCTGCTTATGCTTAGGATTACTACTACAAATCACCATTACTCTGCCGCGTCTTTTGATCACACGACATTTCTCGCACATTTTTTTCACTGATGGTCTAACTTTCATGCCTTACTTTGGCCACACTGCAAGCCTATTATTATATGAATTAATTTGGATCTGTGTCAAATAGCTAAGGACTAGCCATTCAACATTTTCGCTACTTGTTTTTGAGACGATAGGTAATCCTACCTTTGCTCAGGTCATAGGGAGTTAGTTCCACTTTGACGCGATCGCCTGGTAAGATCTTGATATAGTTCCGCCGAATTTTACCTGAGATATGGGCTAAAACATTAAAGCCATTATCTAGATCAACGCGGAACATGGCATTAGGCAGAGACTCCGTCACAGTCCCCTCCATTTCAATTAAGTCTTGTTTAGCCAATGTTGACCTTCTCCTAACTGGTTGATAAATAATGAGCGGTAATCAATACCTATCAGTTTACTGGGCAAGCTGAACCGCCCCTATTTTTGCAGCACTTTTGTTACATTTTGTGGCAGGTTTCCGGTCTAACACTAGTTGGGTTGGATAAAGTCCACGGACTTACATCTAATGATTTGTCTGATTTCAGCTTAGGCTACCGCTAAATTTAGCTGCTCTGTTACTTCTGCCATCGTGCGATCGCCGTCAATCGTTTTCAGGGTGGAGCGTTGTTGGTAAAAATCGATCACTGGCACTGTGTCCTGGTGATAAACTTCTAGGCGACGACGAATAGTTAATTCATTATCATCTTTACGCTTCCTTGCTAACAAACGAGATACCAGGACTTCATCTGGCACTTCTAGATTGAGCACGCAATCAGCATTTTGTGCCAACTTACTCAGTAACTCCTCTAAGAAGGCCGCCTGATTTACATTACGGGGAAAACCGTCAAGTATCCAACCATTTGCTGTATCCTCATAACTTAGGCGATGTTGAATTAAATCCAAAATCAAAGCATCGGGTACTAGTTCACCTCGGTTCATATAGTCCTTGGCTTTAATCCCTAAAGGAGTTGCTTCGGCCACGGCAGCCCGCAAAATATCTCCAGTAGAGATATGGGGAATCTGGTGACTTTCTGCCATAATCTGGGCTTGAGTTCCTTTCCCCGCACCAGGAGGACCTAAGAATATTAATCGCTTTGCCATTGCAACTTATTAAAATTGAGTTTTTATTAGCTCGCCGGAAATTTCCCCCCAGCCTTTTGGTATGAATGATCTTACTGTTTGACCATTCCTTCATAACGCTGAGAAATAACATAGGTTTGAATCTGTTTGGCAGTGTCAATTGCCACCCCAACTAAAATCAGCAAGGATGTAGCACCAAAACCACTGAAAACAGTAGTTCCTGCCGGAATTGCACTTTCTACTAAAGTAGGTACTGTCGCTACTATCCCTAAAAATATTGCCCCCAAAAGAGTCAGGCGATTAAGCACTTTCTCTAGATAAGCGCTGGTTGCTTTCCCCGGTCTAATTCCAGGAATAGAAGCACCCATTTTCTTCAGGTTCTGAGACATATCAACCGGGTTAACAATCAAAGAAGCGTAGAAATAGCTAAAGAACAAGATCAAAATTAAGTAGACCACGACATACGCCCAGTTCCCTGGTTGAATTGCTGTCGCAATTTTGGCAAATACTTCTTTAACTGGTCCTTCCCCAGGCAAAAAACCCAGTAATTGAGCTGGCAAAAATAAGACAGAAGAAGCGAAAATAATCGGCATTACTCCACCTTGATTCAATCTCAAAGGCAGATAATTGCTTCTCTCACGGTAAACTCTTCTCCCTACTTGGCGACGGGCTGAAATGATCGGAATGCGACGGGTCCCTTCTTGAATAAAGACAATGCCTACAATCATGGTCAAGAACACCAATAGCAAGACAATTACCTGAGCTATTTCTCCTCGACCACCACTGCTCGCAAACTCAATTGTAGTAGCAAGAGTTTTGGGTAACACTGCCACAATGTTGACAAAAATTAGTAATGAAGCACCATTACCAATACCTCTTTCGGTAATTATTTCCGAAATCCACATGACAAACATCGAACCCGCTGTTAAAGCCAATACTGTGCCACCAATGGGGATGATGCTCTTTTCAATAATGCCGTTGTTGACCAGTAAACCCAGGGTAATTCCAAAACTTTGAATTACCGCTCCCCCTAAAGCAACGTAACGAGTAATTTGCGAGATTTTGCGTCTTCCTGCTTCCCCTTCATTCTTTTGCAGATCTTCTAAACTAGGTATGGCGGTAGCCAATAACTGCATGATGATCGAAGCATTGATAAAGGGCAAAATGCCTAAGGCAAAGATACCTAGAGCGGAAATACCACCCCCAGTAAAGATGTCTAAAAAGCCGACAATGGAAGAATTATTGGAATTACTAATAAAATTGCCAAAAAGTTCGCGGTTTATTCCTGGGACAGGAATAAATACTCCCAGTCGAACCAATACCAGAAGACCAATGGTAACAAGCAGCCTGCCTCTAAGACCTGCTGCCTGAGCCATTTGTAAAAAAGTCTCTTGGGCTGACGGAGTTTTTTCTCTAACCATACAGTACCTCTGTTCTATACTTGGTATTAAATAAGTTGCTTATGGAGAAATGTCATCGTTATCTAAATCTAAATCTAAACTTTAAATAAATTTACTTTTCTACCTACACTTCTTATGATATACCAAATGAGTTGTACCCTTACCTGGCAGTAACTTCACAACTACCGCCAGCATCCTCAATTTTTTGTGCAGCACTTTTGGTAAATGCCGCTGCTTTAACCTTTAATGCCACTTTTAATTCGCCATTACCTAAAATCTTCAAGGGACCGTCATTACTAGTGACAATACCGTTTTCAAGTAATAACTCTAAGCTCACTTCTGTTTTGGCAGGTAATGAGGCTAAAGCTTCAACATTAATCACTGTATAGTGTTTTTGGTTAACGAGGGTAAAGTGTTTTAATTTAGGAACTCGACGATAGAGGGGCATTTGACCACCCTCAAAACCAGCCTTAGTTCCAGTACCAGAGCGAGACTTTTGACCCCGCATACCAAAACCACAGCTAGCTCCTTGACCAGCGGCAATACCGCGACCAACTCGGCGCTTACGCCTTTTTGACCCTTCTTTCGGGCTGAGATTTTCTAGTTTCATGGCTGTTTATTGTTTAATGAGCTAGGCGTATAACTGTTCGATGGGAATATCTCTTTCCCTTGCCACTTCGCCAAAGGTACGAAGACCAGCCAAAGCATCAACCGCTGCTCGAGCATTATTTAAGGGACTGTTAGAACCTAATTGTTTGGCTAAAATATTTTTAACTCCCGCCAGCTCTAACACGGTGCGCACTGCACCCCCAGCAATTACACCAGTACCAGGAGAAGCTGGGCGCATGAACACTTTTGCTCCGCCCGCAATACCGTTAGTAACATGCACAATTGAATTGGACTTGGTTAAGGAGACTTCTACCAGTTGTTTTTTGGCATCGGCAACTCCCTTACGTACTGCCCCAATGACGTCGGCAGCTTTACCTACCCCCACGCCCACTTGACCTTTTTCATTACCAACGACGACGATCGCTCGGAAGCTGAGTTTTTTCCCTCCCTTGACTACCTTGCTGACTCGACGGATTTGCACTACTCGCTCTTGCCAGGCGGAGTCTTTCTCTTTAGCGCGTCCTTTTTTGCGCGACTTATTATTAGCTTTAGACATAATGATTTTCCTTGATATTTGGCTCTAAAAATCTAATCCAGCTTCGCGGGCTGCTTCTGCTAAAGCTTTAACTCGACCATGATAGAGATTTCCACCGCGATCAAATACTACTTTGGCTACCCCTTGGGCTAAAGCTCTTTGGGCTACTAATTTACCAACTTCAGCGGAAACAGCGCAGGTAGAACCTTTGGTTTCCAAGTTGAAATCTGATGCTGCTGCCAAAGTATGCTGCGCTACATCATCAATAACTTGAGCATAGATATGATTGTTGGAACGGAACACACACAAACGGGGACGTTCGGGAGTGCCAGTGACCTTTTTGCGTACCCGTCGGTGACGACGTTTTACTGATTCTTTGCGTGAAAGCTTCATAGTTTCTACTTACCTGTCTTACCAGCTTTGCGTCTTACTTGCTCGTCAAAATAGCGAATTCCTTTACCTTTATAGGGTTCTGGCGGTCTTACCGCTCTAATGCGAGCAGCAACATTACCCACTAGCTCTTTGCTAATGCCACTAATAATGACTTCTACGTTTTTGTTTTCTACAGCGACATCGATGCCATCGGGCATCTCGATTTCCACCGGCTTGCTATAACCAACATTGAGGGTTAGCTTTTTACCTTGAGCTTGGGCTCTATAACCCACACCTTGGATAAGTAAGCGCTTTTGAAACCCTTGAGATACACCATCCACCATATTTGCCACCAGGGTACGGCACAAACCATGACGCTGACGACCAATACGAGAGCCGTCGGTGGGGTTGACGATGATGTTATCCCCTTCTTGCTTAACTTCAATTGGAGCAGGAATTTCCCGCTCCAAAGTGCCTTTGGGCCCTTTAATGGTGATGTGTTGTCCTGAAATTTGGGCGCTAACCTTATCAGGTATGGGGATCGGCAATTTGCCAATACGAGACATAATTTACTCCTGTTAAATTACCAGACGTAACAGAGAATTTCACCGCCAACTCCTTGGCTGCGAGCTTCTCGATCAGTCATTACTCCACGGGAAGTGGAAACGATCGCAATACCGATTCCTCCCAAGACACGAGGAATATCCTGTTTACGGGAATAAACTCGTAGTCCAGGTTTACTTACTCGCTTGAGGGTACTGATGATTGGTTGGCGATTTTTACCTTTGTACTTTAGAGAAATTTCAATGAATTTTTGAGGTACTTCCCCAGTTTCTTCAAAACTGGCGATAAAGCCTTCACTTTGCAAAACTTGGGCGATCGCTTTGGTCATGCGGGTGGAAGGAACTCTAGTGGTTTGATGCTTGACCATACAGGCATTACGTATGCGGGTCAGCATATCTGAAATAGTATCCGTTGCTGCCATTATTTCCTATTGTTATTGTTTGATCCTAAGCAGGTTAATTTTCACGAAAAGGCATTCCCATTTCTTTGAGCAAAGCACGTCCTTCTTCATCGTTAGCTGCGGAAGTGACGATGGAAATATCCATCCCTCTAATTTGATCGATGCTATCGTAGTCAATCTCGGGGAACATTAACTGTTCTCGAACTCCTAGACTATAATTGCCGCGCCCATCAAAACTTTTGGGGCTAATGCCCCGAAAGTCGCGAATTCGAGGTAAAGAGAGGGCGATTAAGCGATCTAGAAAAGCATACATTTTCTCGCCCCTGAGGGTCACCATCAGCCCTACAGGCATTCCTTGGCGAATTTTAAAACCCGCGATCGCTTTTTTGGCTCTGGTGACCACTGGTTTCTGTCCCGTGATTACCATCATTTCATTGATGGAAGATTCTAAAGCCTTAGCATTTTGTGATGCTTCTCCTAAACCGCGATTGATCACGATTTTGACAACTTTAGGCACTTCGTGAACGTTAGTAAAGCTAAATTGTTCGGTTAACTTGGGGACGATATCTTCTAAATATCTGGTTTTAAGTGGTTTTGGCATAATAATTTGATTTTCCTGGGCTTGGTCAGGAGACAATGAATAATCAAGAGAATAATGAAAAGACAGGTACGCTAATTAGTCGAGAATTTCGCCAGTTTTTCTTAACATGCGCACTTTGCGACCGTCTTCGGTGTAGGTATAACCCACCCGACTAACGGTTTTTTCCTTAGTGGAATAGAGCATGACGTTCGAGCTATGGATCGGCGCTTCAAAAGTAATAATCTGCCCAGATTCCCCCTCTTGCTGAGGTTTAACATGCTTGGTACGCACGTTTACCCCTTCGATGGTCACTTGACTGGTTTTGGGGTTAACGGTGGTTATCTCCCCGACTTTGCCCTTATCACGTCCAGAGATGACTTGGATGGTATCTCCTTTCCTGACGTGCATTTTCTGACGGATTGCTATTTTCTTCGTTTTCGTCATTTATATTACCTCTGGAGCTAAAGAGACGATTTTAGTGAAATTACGCTCTCTCAATTCTCTTGCTACAGGCCCAAAAACCCTAGTACCCCTAGGATTACCCTGCTCATTGATAATCACCGCCGCATTATCATCAAAACGAATACTCATGCCGCTAGGGCGATTGACGGACTGTTTAGTTCTGACAATCACCGCTTTGACGACCTCAGATTTTTTGACTCCCATATTGGGAAGAGCATCTTTAACTACTGCCACGACGACATCGCCAATAAAAGCATAGGGACTATTGCCCTTGCCAATGACACGCAAACACATTAGTTTACGAGCGCCACTGTTATCCGCGACGTTTAAATAGGTCTGTTGTTGAATCATTTTGTCACTTCGACCGAGGTTGGTTGATAAAAATTAAGCTTGTTTGGATTCAATAATTTCCTCGAGGGTCCAGCGCTTGGTTTTGCTGAGGGGACGAGTTTCTTTAATCCGTACGCGATCGCCAATTTTGCATTGGTTTTCAGCGTCATGTACCTTGTACTTTTTAGTTCGGACGACAATTTTGCCGTACTTGGGATGGGGAGAACGATTTTCTATCGCTACAACAATGGTTTTATCCATTTTGTCGCTCACCACATCGCCAACTCTTTCTTTTACTGCCATAGTCTATTCTCCTTTTGCAGCAGTGATTTCACGCTCGCGTTCTACGGTTAATAGTTGTGCCAAACGATGTTTAGCGTGCTTGAATAAATGAGGTTTTTCTGCGGCGGATAGTTCTTCCTCCTTGAGTTTTCTAGCCTCTTCAATCTTAGGTAGCGCCATTACTTATAATCCTCATCACGAGTAATAAATTTAGTCTTGATGGGTAGCTTCTGAGCCGCTAAGCGCATTGCCTCTTTGGCAACCTCTTCGGATACCCCAGCCATTTCAAACATGACTCTGCCTGGTTTGACTACTGCCACCCAAAATTCAGGAGAACCTTTACCTGAACCCATCCTGGTTTCAGCAGCACGCATCGTCACCGGTTTATCTGGAAAGATCCGAATCCAGATTTTCCCACCCCGTTTAACGTAGCGAGTCATGGCTCGACGAGCAGATTCAATTTGACGAGCGGTGATCCATGAAGGTTCGATCGCCTGTAGGGCATAATCACCGAAGTTAAGAGTGTTACCCCGAGAAGCCATGCCTCTCATCCGACCACGGTGTTGCTTACGATATTTCGTTCTTCTGGGACTAAGCATAATAGTATTATTTTGCTAAACAAGTCTTGTTAATAGTAGTTATTCTGAGCGGTCATCAAATTGTTGACGGCGGCGCTGGCGACGAGGAGCTTGAGTAGGAGTCTCCACTTGTTCTTGCCCAGGAATAATTTCGCCTTTAAATACCCAGACCTTAACGCCCAAGATTCCATAGATGGTTAAGGCAGTACGATAAGAGTAATCAATGTCCGCCCTCAGGGTATGTAATGGGACTCGACCTTCCCTCACCCATTCTGTCCGCGCAATTTCTGCACCATTCAGTCGACCGCTAACTTGGATTTTAATGCCTAGTACTTCCGCCCGTTGCGCTCTTTGAATTGCCTGACGAACCACTCGGCGGAAGGAAACCCGACGCTCTAGTTGTTGACAGATATATTCAGCGATCAAGGCTGCCTCAGCATCTACACGAGCTACTTCAATGACATTAATGCGAATTTGACGGTTATTACCGACTTTTTCCTGGAGTTCTGTACGTAGCTTTTCGATCCCTGAGCCACCACGACCTACCACCACTCCTGGTCTAGCGGTATTAATGGCTAGGTCAATTTGATCGGCTTTGCGCTCGATTTTGACCTGAGCAATGCCTGCATTGTTCAACTCTTTGTTGACGTATTCACGGATTAAGCGATCTTCTTGTAATAGTTCGGGATAACGTTTAGAGTCTGCATACCAGCAAGACTGGTGTTCTTTAGTGACTCCTAAACGAAAGCCTGTTGGGTGTATCTTCTGTCCCACAAATGTTTCCTCGTATAGTATTAAATTCTGCTAAATTCGGCGAATTAAGATTTTAATCCGTTACTTCTGGCGCCACAGCGACTGTAATATGACAGGTGGGCTTGCGAATTTGATAAGCTCGACCTTGGGCTCTAGGACGATAACGTTTGAGAACAGGACCACCATCAGCAAAGGCTTTGCTGACTACCAAAGTTGCAGGGTCTAAACCATTATTATGTTCTGCATTAGCTACCGCTGAGCGCAATGCCTTGAGAATTGGGTCACAGGATTTATAGGGCATGAACTCTAAAATAATTAGAGCTTCTCGATATTGACGACCGCGAATTTGGTCTAATACCCGTCTGACCTTAAAGGGGGACATGCGGATATATTTGGCGATCGCCTTGACTTCGTTACTTGTATCTATTGCCATAGTAGTATTTACGATCTAGCGTCTCCCTTTCTTGTCGCCTTTAGCATGACCCCTAAAGGTACGGGTAGGAGCGAATTCTCCTAGTTTATGTCCCACCATTTGGTCACTGACAAACACAGGTATGTGTTGGCGACCATTGTGGACAGCGATGGTGTGTCCCACCATTAAGGGCAAAATGGTTGAAGCTCTAGACCAAGTTTTGATTACTTCTTTTTTGTTATTGGCGTTCAGCTTTTCAATTTTCTTGAGGAGGCTGTCGGCGATGAAAGGCCCTTTTTTTAAAGAACGGCTCATAATTTATAGATCAACTTTTAAAGATCAACGATGAATTAACGACGACGACGGACAATTAGCCTGTTGCTGGGTTTGTTTTTCTTGCGAGTTTTCTTACCCAAGGCTGGCTTACCCCAAGGAGTTACAGGGCCACTGCGACCGATCGGCGCGCGTCCTTCACCACCACCATGAGGGTGATCACAAGGGTTCATGGCACTACCACGGACTTCAGGTCTTCTGCCACGGTGACGCATTTTACCAGCCTTACCCAGCTTCAAGTTGCGGTATTCAACGTTACCAACTTGTCCGATAGTGGCGTAGCATTCTTTCCTTACCATTCTCACTTCCTTAGAAGGAAGACCGATCGTAACGTAGTCGCCTTCTTTCGCCATCACCTTGGCAGCAGCACCAGCAGCACGAACGATTTGTCCGCCCTTACCTGCTACTAATTCAATGTTGTGAACTGTTTCACCCAAAGGCATTTTGCTCAAAGGTAAAGCGTTCCCTACTTCAATCGGTGCATCTTCACTGGCAATGATCGGAGTTCCTACTCCTATACCCACCGCTGCTAAGATATAGCGTTTTTCGCCATCTTCGTACTGTACTAGGGCAATACGAGCGTTACGGTTAGGATCGTATTCGATCGCAATTACTTCACCTTGAATATTACGCTTGTCACGGCGGAAATCAATAATCCGATAGAGGCGTTTATGTCCACCACCACGGCGACGACTAGTAATTACACCACGGTTGTTACGACCTTTCTTACGGTGTTTATATTTGGTTAAAGATTTTTCGGGACTACTCTTGGTAATTTCCGCAAAATCGGGGACTACGGCTTGGCGCGTCCCTGGTGTATATGGTCTAAATGAACGAGTACCCATAATTTGCTTTGGTTAGCTTTTTCGAGTGCGAATTTTTATACGTCAGGGAATAAGGCGATAGAATCTCCTTCCTTCAAGGTCACAATTGCTCTTTTATATTGAGCCTTGTAACCCACAAATTTACCCACGCGACGTTTTTTACGGGGTAGGGTCAAGGTGTTGACCTTGACAACGGTAACATCAAACAAGCTCTCAATAGCTGCTCTGATATCTGTCTTGGTAGCTTTGGGCAAGACGTCAAAAACGTACTTACCAAGCTCCATCTGAATAGTGCCTTTTTCCGTAATAATCGGCTTTAGGATTAAGTCGGCTAAATCTCTTTCTTTATATCTAGTCACTACTGCTTTAGTCACTGTAAACCTCCTGGATCTGTTCTAATGCGTCTTTGGAGACAACAATTTTATTGGCGTGTAGCACGTCGATGACATTGAGATTAGTCGCTTTAATCATTTTGACTTTAGCGATGTTGCGAGTGGAAAGATTTACGTTGTCAGAAACTTCTTTGAGAATCAATAACACTTTCTCATCCGCTCCAACACCCCACCGATCCAAAGCAGCAATTACTTCTTTGGTTTTAGGACGGTCTAGCTCAGCCTCAAAATTTTCGACTACAATCATGTCTTCCACACGAGAGCTAAAAGCCGTTCTCAAGGCTAAACGTCTTTCCTTACGATTCATTTTGGTGCTGTAGTCTCTGGGTTTGGGCCCAAAAGTTACACCACCACCACGCCACAGAGGAGAACGAATTGAACCAGCACGGGCGCGACCAGTTCCTTTTTGTCTCCAAGGCTTGCGTCCACCACCTCGAACTTCCGCCCGAGTCTTAGTCGAAGCGGTTCCTTGGCGAGCATTATTTAGCTGACGAACTGCTGCACGATGTACAATATGTTCCGCATTTTCTGGCTTGGCTACTGATAGCTCCAGGGATGCCTCGCCTGCATCTTCCCCCTGCCAATTTTTGACTACACAATTAACCATGGTTATTTGTTATCTATCTATTTTTTCTTCAATCACTAATGAGCTGTTCTTACTGTTCTTTCTAGCCCACGATTTTGCTAGGGGAGATACTCAGGAGAGAACCTGGTTTACCAGGAATTGCTCCTTTAATTAACAGTAAATTCTGTTCGGCATCAACTCTCACTACCTTCAACTTGCGAGTAGTTACCTGTTTGCCGCCATAACGTCCCGCCATTTTCTTACCTGGATAAGTACGACCAGGAGTAGTACCAGCACCAGTTGAACCAGGAGCGCGGTGACTCTTAGAACCGTGACTCATTAAACCACGGTGAAAGTTATGACGCTTGTGATACCCAGCAAAACCACGACCCATGGTTTTACCGCTAACATCTACAGTAGTTTCTGTGTTGAAAATTTCAGAAATGTCTAAAGCCTTGCCTAGCTCATAGCTTCCTGTATCTTCTAGGCGATATTCTTTCAGATGACGCACAGGAGTTGATCCTGCTTTGCTCAAGTGACCAAGCTCAGGTTTAGATAAAGCTTTTTCTTTGACTTCACCGTAACCAATTTGGATGGAACTATAACCATCCGTTTCTTTGGTTTTGATTTGAGTGACAATACAGGGACCAGCTTGAACCACTGTAACGGGAATCGCATTCCCAGACTCTTGATCAAAAATCTGAGTCATACCTAACTTAGTGCCAAGGATACCGACAGACACGAATTGAACCTCACTAATATTGCAACACAATAAGCCAGCCTTGATTTAATTTAGTTTTGAATTAACTTCAGGCTGACATATATTTACCGCAGGTTACTACCGCATTAAGGTGTAACTCCAACTGACGAAAAAATAGCCATCGTGTTAGCTCTAGAAAAACCCAGTTAACAAGATGTCCAGCAGCAAATATATAATTTTTTGTTTTCTAAGATTTACGGTTAGAACAGCTTGAGCTAAAAGCCTACTGCGACTAACTTTTAAAGTTACCTTGACCCTCTAAGACTTAAAAGAACCGTAGATTCTGTCAGTTTCTTGAGGAGGCAGCAAACCCTATAAAATTTCTCACTAGCCCCATAACAAGGTTGTTTTTTGCTTTTACACAGTGAAAACTCGCTGGTTTAGCTTCTGAGATAATCTAGTAGTGATACTAGTGACTCTTGGGCTGGGGGATGATTAGACTTTATATCTATATAGTGTGAGATTTGCCAGTTTTGACCACGATCACTAATGATACAGGAAACGGTTAACTTATGGCAAGGTTGATTTTTAAAGTTTGGCAAGCTGGGGAGCAAAAGGCGATCTCTTTATTAAGATAGCGATCGCAACTTAAAAATGGTTTTTTGAAAAAAGACATGCTTATTAACTGCCAAACCATAAGATTAACTTTTAATGGTATTGACTTTGTAAAAATTAAATTTGCGATCGCGAGTAATGATTACTAATTGTTCGTACATTCCTTGAGCAATTAAGATGCGATCGAAAGGATCTTGATGGTGCATGGGCAATTGTTCAACCATAACAGCATGTTCAACACTAATAGCCAAAGGAATAAAGTTTTTTGCTTTGATTTGTGCAGCTAAATCATCTGGAGCTTGCAATTTGCCCAATGACTTTTTAATCGCAATTTCCCAAGCAGAAGCAGCAGAAACAAAAACCAGATTGTCGGGATCGGCGATCGCATTTTTAGCTTGAGCTGCCAGAGTAGGATTATTAGTCAACCACCAAATTAAAGCATGAGTGTCGAGAAGCAACTGCACTACTCTTCTTCTCCTGCAAATAGATTGAGCAGATTAGTGGGAAGCTCATCATCAAAATCTTTACTCATAATTACTTGTCCCTCCCATCCCCCTGGGGTTCGAGGTTGCTTATTCTCTTCATAGGGAATAAGTTTTACGAGGGGTTTTCCTGCTTTGGCAATAACAATTTCTTCCCCTGCTAACGCCGACTCAATTAATTTTGATAGTTGGGATTTAGCTTCGTGGATATTAGATATTTTCATTGGTTGTTTTATTATATTGCTAGTCTAGCTAAACTTAGCTAAACAATATAATAGCAAAAAATAGACGTGCGATCGCTCTTTTGAAGTGAGTTAAATCGCCCAATTAAAAGTCGCTCAATTGTGGTTAATTGCCTCTAATTGCGACAATATTCCAGACGATACTGTTCAATTTTGGTTTGCTCTGCTTCAATAAAGCGATCGCGTTTTATCTCAGTCAATCCTAATTCAGTAAATTGTGACAACTCGGCATCTGATAACGCCCAAGGAGGCCCATCTGGGATAGTATCAGGATCGCGGTGACGAGTAATGACTAAAAGTGTCCCCTGGGGTGCGACTAAAGCTGCAATTTTATTGATTACTTGCGATCGCACATTTAAAGGTAATGCTTGAATCGTTTTGCATTCAAAAATAAAATCATATTTGCCTTGCCATTGGGGATCGAGGTCAAATAAATCTGCTACTAGATAATTAACGGTCGATAGAGGAAATCTTTGTTGACACCAGGCGATCGCTGTCGGGGAAATATCAAACGCCGTTACCTGATAACCGATACTAGCGAGGAGTTCCGCATCGTCTCCTAAGCCACAACCAATCACTAAAGCCGATTTTCCCTCTATTTTTCTCTCTGTCTGAGGTGGATGTGTAGTTAACCACTGCTGTAGATAGGGATGAGCCTGATTTTTTGCCCAGGGTACTTGTGCTGTGTCGCCTTTCGCGTTGGCATATAAAGGTTCAAACCAACTGGTTGGATCTTGCGGATCTACTGAAATTTTAGCCAAAGATGTTACTTTTTGCTCTGTCGTTTTTGGTATTTGTTCAGACATGGATTTGTAAAATATACACATATCCTAATATTAAAGAAGTATCCCATCCACGGCTTGCGATATGAATAGCTATACTCTAAACCTAAAACCACTAGCCAATAAGATTACGGTTGAACACTTCGAGCAACTATGTCAGCTTAATCCTGAATTACGGTTAGAAACAAATTATCAAGGGGAATTAATTATTATGTCTCCCACTGGATATGAGACGGGGATGAATAATGCAGATCTGCTAATTCAATTGGGAATTTGGAATCGACAATATAACTTAGGGATAGTTTGTGATTCGTCTACAGGGTTTATACTCCCCAACGGTGCAATTCGCTCTCCTGATGTTAGTTGGATTGCCAAAGAAAGAGTTACTCAATTTAGCAAAGAAGAAAAAACTAAATTCTTGCCTTTGACACCAGATTTCGTTCTAGAGTTAATGTCTCTGAGTGATCAATTAAAAACTACTCAAGAAAAAATGCGGGAATATCGAGATAACGGGGTTAAATTAGGCTGGTTAATTAATCCCCAGCAACAGCAAGTGGAAATCTATCGTCCAGAAAAACCAACAGAAGTGGTAAATAAGCCCAGTTCTTTATCTGGAGAAGCAATATTGCCTAACTTGGTTATCGAGTTAGATTTTATCTGGAATTAGGAGTTCGGAGTTCGCCCTAAAGGATTAGCTCCTTACGTCCTAAAGGATACCGCTCCGCATATCGCGTCGAGTTCGGAGTTCGGAGTTCAGAGTTCGCCCTAAAGGATTAGCTTCGCGTCGAGTTCGGAGTTCCACTAAAGAAAGATGCCCATGAAATTCGATTATTTACGGCGAATTTATTTGAGTGATACTGATGCAGCAGGAGTGGTTTATTTTGCCAAGGGATTAGAAATCTGCCACCAAGCTTATGAAGAGTGCTTGACTCAGGGAGGAATTAGCCTGAAGCAAATGATCCGAGAGGGAAAGACTGCCTTACCGATTGTTCATGCCGAGATCGATTTTTGGCGTCCTCTCTTTTGTGGGGATCGGATTCAAATTAGCATAGTTGCCACTTTAATTAATGATAGTGAATTTGCGATCGCCTATCAAATATCTCCTGTCGATCGTTTAGAACAAATTTTAGTTAAAGCTCAAACTCGCCACATTTGTATTAATCCTCAAATTAGACAGAGAATAGATTTACCAGCAACCATACTTGAGTGGTTAACAGCTTAAAGTTGCCAATCTTTTTGACGAGCTAAAGGAAGTTTATACCAAGGTAGATTTGGATATTGATGATGTTCCCAATGATAGCCAAAATGGTAGCAGGTGATGAAAGACCAAAACACTGAGTAATTATTACTTTTAGCTCGATGACGATCTTTATATTCTTCGTCTATTTGGCGATGAGGTAAAAATATACCAAAAGTAAAGAGTTGCAAGGAACTAATCCAAATCGGAATTACCCAAAACAAGAATATATTAATTACAGAAATGTGTAGAAAAACAAACGTACAGAATACAATTGTCATGCCAATCAATAAAATCCAGAATTGCCTACCTTTTTGATATTCTTGCATAAAGCTTATATACCAAAGTAAGAAACTATTTGAGTGTAAACAGTTAAAATCAGGATCTTTTTCTGTAGCAGGATGTTGATGATGTAATCGATGATTTTTTGCCAAGACTTTGTAAGGCAGTAGCGCATATAAAAAAGCAGTTACATAGCCGATCGCCTGATTGATTTGAGAATTTGGACAAATAGTTCCGTGTATTGCCTCATGGGCAGTAATAAAAAGTCCTGTCTGAAAAAAAGTTCTTAAGCAAAAACCTAGGATAATTAATCCTGGAGATACTGTAGTAATATCTAGTACTAAAAGACTGATTAAACTAATAAACCAGAATAAAATTAGAACTACACTAACAATAATTCCAATGGCAAAATTAATATTTATCCAGCTTGACTTAGCTAATAATTGATTAAAGTGCATAAATTATTTTTTAGCTGATTAAACTTTAGTAGTGGTATTTTCAGAAACAGCTTTTGACGCTGGCAAGCTGGATGATGATAACTTTTCTAGTCGCTGTAGTAATAAACTTTTTTGTTCTTGTTCTTGAATAATTAAAGCTATCAAGTGGACTATTGCTAAAGCGATCGCAGCTGTAGATAAAACATAGCTGTGGATAGTGTGAAAATGGACAATTGTATCGGTATTTATGCCATTCCCACCTATCAATAAATTGCTAATAAATCCTCCAGCAATTGGCACAGATTCCATAATGCCTAATTCAACTTTTAAACGCCAGTAACCTAATTGATCCCAGCTAAGAATCATCACCGTCCAACCTAAACCAATAGTTGATAAGGTTAGTAAAATACCACTAATCCATCCCGTTAACCAACTGCGTTTAAATTGTCTACCTAGAAACATGACTATAATCTGAATTAATGCCACAGCAATAATTCCGTTACCAGCTAGGTTATGTAGGGTGTAAATTAGCCAACCATTAGCTATGGACTCATCTATCTGGTTTAAGGATTGATAGGCATCTCCCGCGGCAGGTTCGTAGTAAAATCCAATTAATATGCCTGATATAGCTGCAATAATTGCCAAGGTCAAAATAACAACTGACAAAATAGTTGCGGTTCGTCGCAATACGAAATCATAGTTAAGAGAATTCATGTTTATTTGAGTTTGATTGTGTGTTTGTAGTTGCTTCTTGTTCGAGATACAAATAGAACTAAATAAGCAAGAGGTCCCAATTAACTTTGATACAAAAAAACTTACTTTTTGGAAAAAATTATCTTTGATTTAGTTTAAAACTGTTGCTCCAAAGCTATAAAGTTACATAAGGATTGGCTGTCTAAAAACACCCTGTTTTATTCTTAGTGTCTGTTCTCGCATGTTTCACTAATTTCGTTAAGTTCTATTCTTTGAAGTGCTTGTTTAGAAACTAACAAATTGATTTTTGAGAAAACTCTATCACAGGGTGTATGATTTTTAATTTAACTTATTTTTAATATCTAAACGATCGCATTTAGAGCAATTTATACAATTTATTACTTGGGAAAGATAATAAGCAAAAAAGATTAATCTATGTTGTAGATATAATTTAGCTAAATACACGTTCTTGATCTGAGAGCGAAAATTACCAACATGTTTATTCCTCTTGGTTTTAGCCAAAAATCTATTCAGACAAATTTAGGTCATATAGCTTACTACACCAACGATCGCCTGCCCTGGACTGATGCAGGAACTGGCGATCGCGAAACCTTAGTATTTTTGCATGGTTTGGGTGGTGGTTCATCGGCTTATGAGTGGTCAAAAGTTTATCCCGCCTTCGCTGCTCAATATCGCATTCTCGCCCCCGATCTTCTAGGTTGGGGAAGATCTGCTCATCCCAAACGCAACGAGCAAGTGGAGGATTATTTGATAACCATTGAAGAATTTATCAACCAAACTTGCACCAAACCTGTCACAGTGATAGCCTCCGCACTTACCGCAGCCTTTACCATTCGTGTGGCGATCGCAACTCCAGAGTTATTTAAATCTTTAATTCTGACTACCGCAGCAGGATTGAATGAGCTTAGTAAAGATTATCAAGACAACTTTTTTACTCAATTAGCTGCCACGCCGATAGTTGATCGCCTACTTTACAATACGGGAGTGGCCACCAGTTTTGGCATTCGTAGTTTTTTAGAACAAAGACAGTTTGCTAATAAAGACAGAATCGATCCCGAAATGGTAGAGGCATACTTGCAATCGGCAAAACAACCCAATGCAGAATATGCTGCACTATCTTTTGTGCGGGGCGATCTTTGCTTCGATTTGACTCAATATATTACTCAATTAACCACCCCTACCGCCTTAATTTGGGGTCAAGCATCAGAATATATAGGACCAGAGGTAGGACATCGATTACAAACATTGAACCCCCAAGCAATTCGGATCGTATATCAATTAGATGATGTGGGATTCACTCCACAACTAGAATTACCTGCCGTTACTATTGGTTTGATTCAGAAGTTTTTACCTCAACTTGAACCTAACAAAAAGTCAGTAGCCATCGACGACGAGGTAAACCATTAACTAAAGACATATTCAAGGCTAGAAAAAATCTAATTTTGAGTGGAAATGCGATCGCTTTGTTCGTCAGGACGGGTAAGCCACCAAGCCCAAGCAATCAGCACAAATTGGAATGGCAATCTAATTGCTTGAAACCAATTACTGTCGGGAATATTAGCAATCTGAATGTGATTAACTGCCATGTTAATGTTAGCAGGGTAAACGGCGATAAACAGCACCACTAAACCCCAAGCTGCTGCTTGACTAACGGCAGGGATCAATAATCCAATTCCACCGAGAATTTCAAAGAAACCGCTGATATAAACAATTGCCGCAGGGTAAGGCAGCAAACCAGGCACGATTTTGATAAAAGGTTCTGGAGTAATAAAGTGTAAAGCTCCAGCTAAGATAATGCACGCTGCTAAGATGCCGCGAAAAGTTGATTTACGCTCTAAAATCAAATTTTTAAATAAGTTCTTGATTACTTGCTTCATTGATTTTGACCAACGGTCACAGATTACGATAACGTGAGCATCCTACGAATTACAGTTCCTCGAACACTCACATTAAAATGGACTTAGCATCAAACTACGCCTTAACGAATCTATGCATTTACGACTACGCCACCATTAGGATGTAGTACCTGCCCTGCAAAATAAGAAGAATCATCCGAAGCTAAGAAAACAAAGCTGGTGGCAACTTCAACTGGTTGACCAGGACGTTCCATGGGTACTTGTTTCCCGAAACCTTTCACTTGTTCGGCAGGAAAAGCATCGGGAATAAAAGGAGTCCAAATTGGGCCAGGGGCGACACCGTTAACACGAATACCTTTTGCTAGTAAAGACTGAGACAAGGAACGAGTAAAGGCGAGGATTGCACCTTTAGTTGTGGAATAGCTGAGTAAAGATGCATTACCTTTGTAGGCATTAATCGAAGTAGTGTTAATAATTGAACTACCTTCTTTTAGGTGAGGAATAGCAGCCCGACAAAAGTAAAACATGGAAAAAATGTTGGTACTAAAAATACTACCTAAACGTGCCGAGTCGATGTCTTCTAAAGTTTCGGCATTTTCCATATATTGCTCGGCAGCATTATTCACTAGAATATCTAATTTGCCTAATTCAGCAACGGTTTTTTCCACTACCTCATGGCAAAACTTTTCTCCACTAATGTCCCCTGCAATGAGGAGACACTTTTGCCCTTGAGCTTCCACTAGTTGTTTAGTTTTCTGGGCATCTTCATGTTCATTGAGGTAAACAATCGCGACATCTGCACCTTCTTTAGCGTATAGAACTGCCACAGAGCGACCAATACCACTGTCACCACCAGTGATTAGAGCAACTTTACCTTTTAATTTATCACTGCCTTGATAGCTGTCGCGATCATACTGCGGCGCTGGATTCATTTCTGATTCCAGTGCGGGCTTTTGATTTTGAGACTGAGCAGGAATTTGGTCGGCGGAAATAGTCATTTATTATTCTCCTTTTACTGTTCTTGATATGTATAGTTAGATCCATTCAGCGCTCCTGTAAACAATAGGAGCAATAGACTAATAGTGGCTGGATAGTTAATGAACTAAACTATTGGTTTGCTTTGCTCAAAGATCAGATCAAAATCAAGGTTAAATAAGCAAAGCTACTGTTAATCTAGAAAAAAAAAGCCCATAAAAAATGGGTCATAAGTTAGATTTTTAACATCTCTAACTAAAGATAGTTAAATACATTAAGCCAGAAAATTAAGCTTAGCTTAGTCCAACTCACGTTTTATAAAGCCAAATTCAATTATGGAATTTCATGTACCTAGCCTAGACAGCAATGAAGAATGCACAGAGCTAAAAGAAGTAATTTTAACTGCCGAGCCAAATGCCGACATCAATATTGATTTAGATTCTAAGAAAATTATGATCGAGTCGGAAGCATCTGCTGAAACTTTCAAGCAATTGATTGTTGCAGCAGGACATGAAATTAGCTAGAAGTCTCTGGCATTAAAGCTTAGGCTTGAGGATATGTCTGCAAAAACTGCTGAATTTTCTGGGCTACCTCCCGCAGAGTATCGGCATCTTTCACTAAAGCAAACCTTACATAACCCTCCCCACCTTTTCCAAATCCTGCTCCAGGGGAGACAGCAACTCCAGTCTGTGCCACTAGTTTAGTGCAGAAGTCAACGGAATTATTTTGCCACGGTTCAGGGAGTTTTGCCCAGACATACATAGTAGCGAGGGGGGACGGTACTGACCAGCCAATATCTTGGAGTGCTTGGATTAAAACATCTCGGCGTTGTTGAAAAGTATGCACCGTTTGAGCTACGGATTCCTTCGGACTAGACAAAGCAGCGATCGCCCCCTGTAATATACCCTGATATTGATTAAAATCCACCACGGCTTTTATTTGTCTTAGGGCTTGAATTAACGCGCTATTACCGATGGCGTAACCGATACGAAATCCGCCCATGTTATAGGACTTGGAGAGAGTAAAGAATTCAATACTTAGTTCTTTCTGGGGATCTGCTTGCAAGATCGAGGGAGCGAGTACTTCTGACCCAAATACGAGATCGGCATAGGGAAAATCATGCACCAAGACTAAATTGTATTGACGACAAAAGGTCACTGCTTCCTGGAAGAAAGCTAAAGGTGCGATCGCTGTAGTGGGATTATGGGGATAACTTAGCACCATCATTTTGGATTTTGCCAGTACAGTTGGGGGAATATCGGCAAACACGGGTAGAAAATTATTTTCCAACCGTAAAGTCATGGGATAGATTTCTCCTCCCGCCAGATACACCCCACCAACGTGGGAAGGATAACCAGGGTCTAACAGTAGGGCAACATCTCCTGGGTTGAGAATTGCCAGAGGTAAATGGGCGGTTCCTTCTTGGGAGCCAATGAGAGCTAACACCTCTGTTTCAGGATCGACGGGAATACCAAACCGCTGACTATACCAATCGGCGGCAGCAACACGAAAATCTCTAGTCCCTCCATGGAGTAGATAGCCGTGAGTAGTTCGATCTTGCAGGGCGTTAGCGATTACTTTCAGGGTTTGAGGCGCTACGGATAAATCTGACGAACCCAGGGATAAATCAATAATTTCTTGACCCAAATCTTTAGCTTGAGTTTTAGCCCGATCCATATCGGCGAAAACATTGCGGGAAATTGATTGTAGTCGTTGGGCAAATTGCATCAGTGGATTTAGGGATTGGGGGATTTAGGGGGAATATAAGACTTTTGATGACCAACAATTTTCCAGAGCCAAGGGGAGCGAAACAGCAGAATTAAACAGCCCAAGATGACTACCGCTGCTACTCTTAGTTTACTATCTAGGTTTCCCTGTAAATCTCCTAAATAATGAGAACCTAATAACACCGTGTGACCAACTGCCAAGATCATCCCTGGTAGAGTTAAGAGATGAATTTTACGCCAGCGTTGTCGCAGTTTTTGCTGCCAGCGATCGCTACTGGTAACCGCAGCAGGTACCATCAAAACCAGACTCAGAATACCTGATACCATGCCTAAACGATGTTGGGGAATCATAAAGGCGATCGCGTCGGGGTTCCAGTTTAAGGAATGGTCTAACATATGAGCAGTATGGGCGAGGGCGAGGATAAATGCTCCGACCCCAATTAGGCGACGATACTGCAAGGGTACTGTCCAGAAGACACTGAGAGGACGAGCCATTAACGCCAACATCAACAACAGTAATGCCCCATGTCCTGTATAGTCCACCATGGCATCGGCGCGTAGTAGAGTTAAAATTCCGATTAATAAGGTTACCCAACCTCCCAGGCGAAACAATTGGCTACGGCGATCGGCGCTGAATCTAGAAGCCGAGATACCCACCCCTAACATCATCGGGGCTGTTCCCAAACCGAAACACAACATCGTCATCATCCCTGTAAACCAGCTTCCTGTTTCTACTGCCTTTAGTTGTGCTGTATACAAAAAACCACAGGGAATGAGTCCCCAAACTCCCCCCAATAGAGCGGGAGTCCACCACTGTTGTTGAGTTGATAGCCGATTCATCCCCCAGCTCAAGCGGTTGTGAATTTCTCCTGAGACGGGATGTAAAAAAGGTAGTCGTGGAAGCCAACGAGGTTTTATTTGTCCAATACCAAACCAGATGAGAAGGCTGCCGGTAAAGAACGCCATAAACTGTCGTAGACCACTGCCAATACCTGCTAGTTGCCCACTCGCCACCACCATTGAACCCAAACCCCCCAAAGCAGCACCGACTAAGGCATAACTTAGAACTCGACCTAAGTTCAGGAGTAGATGAAATTGCCCAAAATTATTTTTTCTCTCAGGATATTGTTTCTTGGCAAAGTCTGGATCACTAGGTACAGAGTCGCCAAGGCGATCGCGAAGCCTACCCGAAGGGGAATCGCTTTGGGATAGAGCTAAAGCAACGGTCAAAGGGCCGCACATTCCCATGCAGTGACCAAAACTTCCTAAAAATCCCAAGGCAATAATGAGCAGTAAATCTAGCACTTATTCCGCGATAAATCCATTACAGTTCATTCTATACGTCTGATGTGAATTAGCGGTGAGACCCCGCGTTATGCGTAGCGGTATCCTTTAGGAAATAAACTAGTTCGTAGCCGTAAACCCTAAGCTCTAAGCTCTACCTTAACCGATCAATTGTCTTAGCCCGAACTGAGCGTGATCTAAAATTCAGCGATCGCCTGTCCCGCTAACCAAGATGTTGTCCAAGCACTTTGGAAGTTAAACCCCCCTGTTACGCCGTCGATATCCAATATTTCCCCCGCAAAGTAGAGTCCTGGGCATTTTTTGCTTTCCATGGTTTTAAAATTAACTTCCTTGAGGCTCACTCCCCCACAGGTAACAAATTCTTCTTTGAATACCCCTTTGCCGGTAATTTCATATTGCCCCTGAACAATTTCTGCCACTAGTTTATTCAGTTCTTTTTTGCTAATTGCCGACCACACCTTGTCGGGACTAACTTCTGCATATTTAATTAGGCTCTGCCAAAGACGTTTCGGTAATTCCACAGGGCAGTAATTTACTATTTTTTTCTGGGGCTGGGTTTGTTTTAAGTCGCTGAATAGTAGCTTAAGATCTTCTTGGTTAAACTCAGATAGCCAGTTGATTTGGAGTGGCGCATGATATTTAAGATCAAAGAGGGTTCTTGCTCCCCAAGCTGATAATTTGAGTACCGCAGGGCCACTTATGCCCCAATGGGTAATTAGCAATGGGCCAGTTTGTTCCAGCTTATTTTTCCCTGTGCCGAGTTTAACTTGAGCATTATTAACGCTAACTCCCGCCAGACCCTGTAAACGTTCGTCTCGAACATTAAAGGTGAATAAAGAAGGCACCGTAGGCTCGATTTTGTGTCCTAAGTTTTTTGCCCAGCGGTAGCCCAGGGGATTGCTGCCGGTGGCGATTAGCAGGCGATCGCATTTCAGAACTCGCTCATTTTTTAATTCCACCTGAAAATAGCTGGCTCCAAGATCATCCTGATACTGTTTAACTGTCTTGACTCCTACCCCTGTTAACAGATCAACTTTTGCCTTATTTACCGCCTGCATTAGGCAATTGATAATCGTCTCCGAACTATCGGTAACGGGAAACATTCTGCCATCGGCTTCGGTTTTGAGCTTTACCCCACGGGATTCATACCATTTCACCGTATCTCGCGGTTGGAAACGAGAAAAAGCACCCCGCAAAGCCTTACCACCACGGGGATAGTTTTCCACTAACCGAGCGGGTTCAAAACAGTGATGGGTTACATTACATCTCCCGCCCCCAGAGATTCGCACTTTAGCCAGGGGTTTACTTCCAGCTTCGATTAAAGTGACTTTATGTTCTGGGTTGGCTAATCCACAGGCGATCGCGCCGAAAAAACCAGCAGCACCACCCCCAATTACAATTACGTTCAATTTTCTTGCTTACTTGTTTATTACTTTTAATAAATGGGTTTAAAGCCCCGTCATAAATGACGATTGGGAAACGGGGGAGGGGGTCTTCAATTGACTACGCAGCAGATTAATTCAACCTTTTCCCTTTTCCCCTTACCCTTTAACCTACGAATCACCGTCCATTTTAGGGTGGCGAGGAGTCAATTCTAGTATCTTCTGGTTTTGAGAATTCCCCAGGTTAAACCCGAGATGAGTGCCATCATTAACAATCCTGTAATCACTCCTCCCGAAATAAAAGTAATCATCCCCATCCCACGAAAGACATATAGAGTAACAAAACCGATTAGGGAAATAATAAATATGTTGAGCAACATGGCTTTTAAGCTCCCAATGCTAAATTAAGCAAATATCATAGACTTTCCTCAAACATATAACATGATTGTTCGGACAAAATTTAGAGAATATGTCAGTCTGAAAGGCTAACTAAATTACTGATTATCAAGACTCACGAGTGGTGCTGAGAATGTCAAGGAATGTCCTCTATGTTAGGGTTTCGGTGGCATCCGATGCTGCTGAATGAAATTAGACATCGACCTACTGATTTTGCCCGTAAAGCAGCCGATCGACGAATTTGCATCTTTGATATCTGGCAATACGTAGTGATAAATGCCTTGCGGAAATTCAGGTGTTGCACTAGTTACTCCGTTACAAGCATCGAG
>JBJOPG010000066.1:0-17225 GCA_046050865.1 Cyanobacteriota bacterium | reverse complement strand
TGTCGCCATTTGAATGGTTGTTTTGAGTTCATTTACAGTTGGGATTATCTAGTAACTAAATACTACTACATGAAAGCTTCCATTTTTTGCAACACTACCGTTAGGTTTAAGGACGTTGTGATTTTATCATTCCCACACTTTCTTGATGTGTATCAAGTTTTATAGCTAATTACAAAACTTGATACACATCAAATCTAAGATTGTTGCCAGAAACAACCGTTCCTTTACCTACGGCTACAATTTGATTTAGCCAACTATATCTTTGCGAACCAGTTTCTAAGTCAATTTTAAGACCCAAATAATCAGGTTGAATATTATTAGTTTGGTCTTCATCAAGGAAAGATGGTATAGTCTCAGCAAAATTATCACTAAATCCAGATATTTCAGTATAAATAAGTTGATTGTCATTAGTTTTAATCGCAGCTCTTGCATCTAATACTGCTACACCGTCAGGTCGAGTAGTTAAATATTCTCCTCCACTTTCAAGAAGACTACCTTGAATCGCTGGTCCTTTGGCTGTGCCGCCAGGGACAATGTCAAAAATATTGCGATCTCCTTGTGAAGAGGTTCCGATAGGAATAGCATTATCTAGTTTTACATCCAACGTAAAAAGATATCTATTTTCTAACGACGAGTTTTTTGTTCCAACAGAGGAGTTATTATCTACTATCGTGAAGATAGTATTTTCAGGAGTTTCTAATAATGCACCACCTTCTATCTTATCCAAAGATAAGTTGAAAGTTTCATCTACTTCCGACTTTGTATCCTCCAAAATTGGTATTTTGATAGTTTTAGAGGTTTCGCCATGAGCAAAATTTAGAGTCCCTGACACTTCATTATAATCGAGCCCTTCTGAGGCAGTGCCATCTACAGTTGAGTAATCTACTTTTACATTCCCCTCACTGCCACCTATTCGCTCAATAGTAACTTTAGCAGTCTTATCTTTTTCATTAATTAATATAGTTGGTTCTGTTTTAATAGTACCAGGATTGGGATTAACATCGAAAGTATCTAGGGTATTAGCAGATATGAAGTTACCATTTGTATCACTTACTTGGTTGGCTTGTAAATCAATAGAGTAGGTTCCTCTATCTGATATATTCCAATAATTGCTTGGTGCGTCAATACGATAGGTAACGGCTTGAGAACTTCCATCACTGTTTTTTTCCACATTTACTAACTCAGCCAACTGGGAAAATTCATTGGGACCAGTGACTAAAATATCTTTATTATCAAAAGTTGTTTTGTCAATTGTAGTTTCGTCTCCATAGTTGATAGTGAAAACATAGTCTTTACCACCACTTTTGGTGATATCTGCTGCCATGAATTTAATAGTAGGAGGTGCATTATCATAACTAGAACTAAGCTGTTGAGATAAAGCAGTGCCTGTAATTTCATCTGAAGTTATGTTATGTTGCCAAGGCTCTGTAATAGTCCCTGTGATTTCATCATTAGATAAATTGGAATCTTGAGTTGTTTGCTCTTTCAATATTGGTTCGGTAGCCATTAGAGATTCAGCTCTAAAATCTGAATCTATTTGAGCAATTTCAACTTCTGAGGCTAATTCCATTCCCGCTGGTTCAGATATATTCTGAAGCGAACCGTAATTACTAGCTTCAGAAGAAATAAAATTTGTATTTTGCTCCAAAGAGGATAGAGGTTGAGTTGATTCAAAATTTCCAATATTTTCCATTATTTAAAACTCATTAGTTGTATAGTATGCTTAAAAGTAATAGGATTTATAACTTTTACTTATCTTAATGGTTCGGACAGTTTTATGAACGAACTTATAATGCTTACAGGGCAAGGTTTATCAAAACTGGGCTTTTTTATCAAGTTAGCTTTAAAGCCAACTTAGCTTAAATTATTTTCGCTGACGATAGATACGATTTTCATACCCTTACAGTTTTTGAAACCATTCAAATTTTATCCGAACCATTGTTATCTTTAAATACTAAATTTAGGCGTTAGTGAATGCGTAATGCTTCAAACAGAAAATCGTACGGAATCAAATTTTAAATAGTGCAATAACAAACGAATTAAACATTTTAGGAGAAGAGTTGATTTAGAGTTATGTAACTCTTGCGATTGCTCTAGAAAACGCTGCGAAAACAAAATGGATTAAGAGTTACTTGGTTTTATACTCGATATAAAATCTTCCAAACGATCTGTTCCCCAAAATTTTTCACCATTCCCGTTAACAAAAAAGGGAAATCCAAAAACTCGATCTCTATAGCTCTTATATAAAAGCTCTACTCCTGTCTGTCTAACTACTGGATCGTTTATTGCTTCTACAATTGCTTCTGGATTGAGTCCGACTTTCTCTGCTAAAGATTGAATATTATCAATAGAGCAAACATCTTGACCCTCTTCCCAACGCGCCTGATAAATAGCCCAGAAAAAAGAATGCTCTTTGCCATAGTTACGTGCGGCTATGTAGGCTAGATTGGGTAAATCCCAGCAGGGATCCCGATCAATAGGCCAGCTCATCTTATATCCCAGTTTTGACGTAAGCCTCTTAATATCTTCTAGAATATACAAACGTTTAACTTTGCTCATAGGGGTATAAAGATCGTCCCCGTTTTTAGATTTTAGAAGAGCTAGTATTTCTGCGCCTGACTGCCATGCAGGAATATATTCGATTTCGTAAAGTTCGCGTGCATTTTCTCGTTCGAGTATTCGAGCTGCAATCCAAGAATAGGGACTCCGAAAAGAAAAATAAAAACGTGGAGATTTTTTCACTCTATTCCTCCTGTTCCTTGAAGAGCATTCAAAGTTTTCTCATCAAAACGAGCCAGCCCTACACTAGAAGTACCATAAAATAGTTTTATGTAGCCATGAGTAATTCTTCCTCTGGCAGTCTGAATTAATCGACCATCACGAACCACATAAAAGTCAACTTTGGAAGTATAAGTTAAGTCCTTAAAAATTTTTTCTACTGTATAGACTACATAAATTATTTCTTCCATCATCGCTTCTTGTAGAATTTCTATTTCAGCGTCAGATACAATCGGAATCCACTGGCGAGTATCAAGCATAGTGCGAATTGATATTCCACGATCTGCAAGAAACAAATCAACTACCTCTTCTACTAGACGAATATAACCGGAGTGTTGCATCCAATTTGTAAAATGACAGTAGAAATAAGGAATATGCCATTTCCAGACAAAGGCGTTTGCTTCTTTTGGAACTACTTTGTCAATCAATTCATCGTCAGGATTCGACACTCCTCTACCTAGATTAACTGGTGTGTCTAACTCTTGAGTAAGTTTGTTTTTAGTATCTATTTGCTGAGTTAAGCGGCTAATTTCTGAAACAATGTATGGTTTTATTTCACTCGGAGGCTCTGCTTTCACATTTTCTTTTCGATCTTCACGAAATAAAACTTTTAACTCGCCTATTACTGACTTAAATCTTTTATTTCCCTCTCCAACAAACATTTGAATAGAGAACGTTTGCTCTTTTTCCTCAGAATCGATCTTTGGTTTTACTTCAATGCTAATTAATTCATCTACTCGCAGTGCTCTTCTAATATTTACTCTAGATTTAACAACCTCAAAACACAATCCATAATCCCAATAAAGTTTGCTCGCCGATAACTCTTTCTCGCGAAAGTGCTGTAAAACAGCTTCTTCTGCCAGATACATTATGTGCTTAAATCCAATACCGTCGAGAATATTAGCCCCTTCAAATCTAGGGTACTGCTTTACAATGGTAGTCTCAATGTTTTTTGTTTCTGCGATTGCCATGACATAATACCCATTACTAAGTTGTTATGAAAGCGTGACCCAATTCACGCAAATGTTAAAGTCTAGTTCGGTTTATCAGAATCTCTCAATCATGATGCTTGCTGAGCCATCTCCCCAAGTAGTGCCACTTGTAGCAACTACTCTGTGTTTTTGATGTTTTTGCAACCAAAGACATGCTGAGATACACTGAATAATACCTAAAGCACCATAGATTTCCCCTAAAATAGTTCCCAAATCAAAAGTTGCAATTGGAGCATCTTCACCTAAAGAAACTAAAGTTTGTTGAACATGCTTAGAAGTCTCTTCATAGGAGCAGTTTGGAGTAAGCCACAAGTCAAGAGAAGACAAATTGTTTTTGGCCGCGCTAAGGATAGATTCTTTAATATCATATTTATGTCCGTAACCATACCCCGTTAAATAACCATATATGAAGGCATTTCTCTGTGTTGCAGCTTCATAAGATTCTAAGACGACTGCTCCAGATGCCTCTCCTAAATTAAGCTGAAACAAATTATCATCTGATGAAGTAGAAGCAGAGTGTGAATTGTACATGATCTTCTCCACAACTGAATTTAGAGGCTCTACCCCAACTACCAACATTCTGCTAGCGCGGTTAGTGCGAATAGAGTTTGCTGCTAGGTGAAGAGCGTCTATGCCAGAAATGGAACCATTACAAAGCATTAAGTTAACAGCTTTGAAACCAAACTTAATAGCAAGACTAGTTGCCACAACGTTACTTGAAAGATTCGGTATATCTATGGGGCTTGTTTTATTAACATGACTAGAACGAATAGTTTCACTAACTCGGCAGACAGTATCTAGATTACCTAAGTTGGAACTAGCAACCAACCCAAATGTTTCGGGACAAATTTGCTCGGAAGAAGCAACAGGAAGTCCTGCGTCCAAAAGTGCTGCTTCAGAAGCATGAGCCGCTAATTTTGTCGCACGATCTTTATATCGAAATCCTTTTGGAGCAGGTTTATCTTTAAGCTTACATTTTGCCTGCTTAATCCCCAAACTTAAAGACTCCAAAAGACTGTTACAGTCTGAAATACTAGAACTTTCTATACCAAGACCAGTGACACATACCAAATTTTTTTCAGTCATGTTGTTGATTTCTCCAAAATGGCTACCGAATTCACTCCGCCAAAACCAAAAGCGTTAACTTGAGCTATCTTCAACGGCATAAGCTTCTCTTGCCCTCTAACAATATTCAGTTTTTCCGCTTCTACTAACGGTTGATTGAGACCTTGCGTTGGTGGAATGCAGCCCTGACGCAAACATTCAATAGCCGTAACGACACCGATTAAAGCAGACGCTCCTGATGTGTGACCAATTAATGATTTCAATCCAGTAAGCATCAGTTTGCTAGCACTATCTCCGAATACATCTATAGTAGCAATAGATTCAATTCTATCGTTCAGAACAGTTCCTGTGCCATGAGCCATAAGCAAATCAACCTCTTGTGGTAGAATTTCAGCTCTTTCGTGTGCATTGCGAATAGCTCGAACAATTCCGTCTAACTCTGGTGCAGTATCATTAAAAGCATCACAACTCATTCCAACTCCTCTAAGAGAAGCGTAACTATCTACACCTCGACTATCTGCATTTTCGACAGATTCAAGAACAACTGCTGCGGCTCCTTCTCCTAAAAGTGTCCCACGCCGATCTCGATCAAATGGCCGAACTTGATCTGGAGGCTCGTTGGTGAGACGATCTGACAGCCCAAACATACTTTCGGTTATTGAATCGCAGCCAGCTACAATTGCGATATCGATCTGTCCGAGAACAAGCATATCTTCTGCCAATCCTAGAGCAAAATTAGAAGCAGAACAAGCGTTGGAAATTGTCATAATCGAACAGCAGAATCCTGTTGCCTGTCGTACAGCTTTACTAAAGTGAAGTTCTTCTATATGTAAAGGCTCTTCATTAGCCCACCACAGTTCGAGTGAGGGTAATTCTCTAATTCCGGTCCCAACTATAATTGCTAGTCTTTTGTTTCCTGGAACTAGTTCGGCGCTTCGAATAGCTTCATTAATAGCAGAACAGAGAAATTGACTAGCTCTGGTTTTTCTAGATCTCTGCTTTTCATCATCTCGAACCGAGATTTCATATGCTTTTTTAAAGTTAAAACGCTCTGTATCAAAAAATTGCAGTGGCCGAATACCAAGCTTGCCATCGCAAAAATTAGTAAAACAGATATCTTTGTTCATTCCTAAGCTGGTTATCATACCAGTTCCTGTAATAGCAATTGCCATGCTCAGCACCCTTTAATGTTAATAAGTATACAGCCGACTGCACCGTCTGAGGTTACTGATGTAGCCAGGACTTTTCTCTCTATGGACTCAGTATTCGGTAGAGCTAATAAAGCTGCAATCTGAAAAGCACCAGACGCGCTAAAACAATCACCTAGTAAATCACCAATTGAAAAGTTATAAAGAGGCTCTGCATCTTGCAATGCCAGGTTTATCCCTAGATCCTGAATTTCATTGAGTTTTGGAAGTCCAGTTTGATGTTTGCTAATTGCCCAAATATCTTTTGACGACGTGTTTGTCCGTTCTAAAGTTTTACAGATGCAGTTTTTTAAACCTTCTGCTTGTCCTATTTGTCCTGTATTTCTGCCCTCTGGATAAACGCCAACTTCACAAGCAAGTATTTCTGCCAAAATTTTTCTACCATTCGCTACGGCTACTTTGGGATCTTCTACAACAAACATAGCACAACCCTCTCCAGGGCGCGATTTCTGTTGTAAAAAGTCTTTGTGAGCATGGTAATAATTCCAAGCGCTCTGTTCAGAAAATTCCTCAACAGCACCAGTTACTAAAGTATTGACATACCCTTGACGAATTTTGAGTCCAGCATATCGAAAGGCTAAAAAAGCTGAAAGTTGTCTACCCGAAATTGTGGCATTAACTCCTTTTAATTTAAATTTGATTGCGCTGTTTCCTGCTGCACAGTTTAAAACGCAATTGGGAAAGTGAGCCGGATTAACGAAATGAGGCTTTTCATAAACATATGTCTCACGAGTAAAGTCAGCAATACTTTTAAGGCTACAATTACTTGTTCCCAATACTACCCCTAACTGCTCTTGCTCGGCTTTATCGGAAATACTGCTATGCTCGATAGCCATCCCTACTGTAGCCATGGTCATTGCTGTAGATTTATTTAGATTACGAGCCCCCCTTGAGCCAAGAAACTTTACCGTGTCAAACTCAGGTATTGTAAACGCTTGCTCTATAGGGAAATTAGCTTCTTTATCTCGATTAATTAATTTTAATCCAGAGTATTTTCTAGAAAAATTTTCAACGAAAGCCTCTCTTCCAATACCAATCGAAGAGATTATATCCCATCCAGTTATTGCCAAAGGTTTACTTAGCTGACCCATATATTTTTCCTAAATCTGATATTGACCAAGAATCACAATTGCGTTATTACCACCAAAAGCAAATCCGTTATTCTGAATAACTTTTAGTTTGGCTTTCCTAGCTACATTTGGTACGCAGTCTATACCACATTCTTGATCGGGAGTTCGACAGTTAATAGTAGGAGGTATGAAATCTTGCTCTAAAGCGATCACACAAGCGATCGCCGAAAGAGCACTAGCTGCTCCCATAGTATGACCGATCATTGATTTAATCGAGCTTGTTGGAGGTGAATTTTCACCAAAAACTTCTCTAATAGCGCTTGATTCAGCCAAATCGTTGGCCCGCGTTCCAGTACCATGAGCTGAAATATAGTCTACGTCTTCTGGACTTATCTTCGCATTTTTGTGTGCTAAGCGCATACAATTCGCAATACTTTCTCTATCTGGTGCTACCATATGGTTTGCATCACAGTTAAGTCCATAGCCCAAAATTTCCGCATAAATTTTCGCACCACGAATGATAGCACTTTCTAAACTTTCCAAGAAAAGCATACCACTTCCTTCTCCTGTTAAAATTCCTTGCCGATCTTTATCAAATGGTTGACATTGCACTGGAGCAATCGCACCTAAACGATGGAAGCCAGCAAAAGTATTACGGCCCATTGAATCAGAGCCTCCACAAATCATATAGTCAAGCTCTCCAGAAGAAATTAAATCATAAGCATGACCAATGGCGTAATTACCAGCCGAACAGGCAGTAGAAATCGTAACTGCTTCACCACTTAAATTAAGTTCTAAAGCAATAGAAATTGAGAGTCGATCAGCTGTAGATTGCCTAACTGTTTCTGGGTTTAAGTATTCTGGTCCTTTCTCATGCCAAGTTTTATAGAGTTGATCGTTAGCTTGTGCTTCTCCTTCTGTTGTGCCAACACAAACCCCACAACCTTCTCGAGAAAGCACTTCTAGATCAATCCTTGCATCTTCAACCGCTAGGCGAGCTGCACCAGTAGCAAATTGGCTGCTACGACCAAGAGTTTTTGTATCTAAATTAAGAATCCAGTCTTTTGGCTCAAAATTCTTAATTTCACATCCCTTATTGCTAGGAAATCCAACTTTATCAAAATTTTCAATCTCGGAAACACCACTAACTCCATTTCGTAAAGCTTGAGCGAATTCTGAGACACCATAACCTACAGTTGTAATAGAACCTAAGCCAGTAACAACGACTCTTCTAGAATTCATTTTTTAATCACAATATTGTTCAACTACTGCACAAACTTCCGCAAGATTAACCATTCTTGATAATTCATCTTGGGGTATTTCAATTCCAAGTTCTCTTTCCAAGCTTGCTAAAACTTCAATGGCGCGGAGAGAGTCTGCTTCATAATCTTCAGAAAAACTTCCTGTTTGAGTGAGATTTTCTGGTTCTATTTCCAAAACTTCTGCAACAATAAGCTTAACTTTTTTTCGACGCTCTTCATTTAGAACAGGCATTTTAAAGAAAATCTCCTACATCTTTAAATTTTTTCAAAAAATAACGTGGAAAGCTACTTACCCAGGATTTATTTAATAGTATCGGCTCATGAGAAGCAGTTTCAAGCCTAATTAACTTTTAACTTGCTACAAATACTATACATTTTTACGAGTAGGCATTAGGTATAGTTAACAACAATTAAGAAAATTGCCATGCTTTGAGGATACCGAGGTTAATGAATATAAAAATTAATAAAGAATTTTATTTAATATTAATCAATCATTAACTTTTCGTATACCACTGAATCAGCTATGCGCTCGCTAATATTGTATAAACAACCTTAAGCTTAATATCCTACGATTAAGCATATCATTGTTTTTTAAATTTTGTCAAGACAACGTTGTTTCATTAGACCTCTTGCATAACTAAAATACGTTCTATACTCTCGCCAATAGGAGAGTGTTATCAATACTTGGTCTTCAATTGTCAATTTATCGTTTGTACCTGTCTTTTTTTGGAGTGAGCTTTAATCAGAAATGCTCTTTCTATGTCAGGAATATCACGAGGTGGAAACTTATCTGTGTAACGACCAAAATGCGCCCCTTCATCTCCAGGCTGAATTACTTCTGCCAACCATCCATATTCTGCTAACAGTTCTTCCGGATAATCAAAACCAGAACGCCAATATCCTTTGTAAGATTTGTATTCTATACATTTAACATTGATTAAATCTAAACCTAAATAACTATCAGTAGTAGTTAACTGAGAAATTGTTTTGAGTAATTGACGTACTTCTGATTCGGCTAAATACGCCAAAAGTCCTTCTAGTAACCATACTGAAGGTAAGTTGGGCTGATATCCTTGCTCTAATAATAGATGTGACCAAGGTTTAGCTAAATCAGCTGGAAGATTGAAGTAGTGTTGACAGGTAGGAATAACATCAGAAAGAATAGCTTTTTTGGTTTCTAGAACTTGTGCTTTATCTAGTTCATAAATCTTAGTTTTAGAAGACCAAGGAAGACGGTAAGCTCTTGTATCCATCCCAGAAGCTAAGATAACTATTTGATTGGCTTCCTCACAAGTATTAAGAAGAAAATCATCAAAAAAACGTGTACGAACTGCTACATAAGCCAGATCGTTGGCCTTCAACTGTTGCTTTAAAAAAGTAAATGCTTCTTCTCCAGCTAAGTTGCCAGCAAAAGGGTCATCAAATAGTCGGTCTGGTCTTTTTGTTTCGAGGGCTCTTATAGCTGCCATTAAACGAGCAGAAAAAGGGACAAATTTATCAGGCTGTTTGAATGATGGCTGAGTCATTTTTATATCAATAATTGGCGTTGCTGAATTAGGTCAATTTATTTTTTGATTATCTCTTCTTAAAGAGTTTAGAGCTAAGATCTACGAACAGTATTATTAACGGTTTCATGCTCTAAATCAACAACGCCCAATAATTAAACACTTTAAAAAACTTTGCTAATTTAAAGCATGAACTTATTAGCAATACTACTTTGTAACTAGTAGCTTTTTAATAATCTTGTAATAATGGTACCATATTTTGGCATTGTTACACGAAATTAAAAAAGGACGAAAACTTGAGAGAGTGAAAGAAGTTAGTTTCATTAAACCTCTTCAGAAATAAGTGTAAGCTGTCAATAGAACACCCCTTGGGCAAATTAATTATGGATGCTACATTCTTTAATCGTCTCATCCATTTGGTTGATGCAAATCCGTGACGAAGCAAACGCATGTTTGGATTAGGAGCCTTTGCCCTCTGGGAACTCTGGCGAGGCATCCGTGACGAAGCCAAAGCCGAGGAACTCAATCAAGCTCAACGGCCAAATCGCAAGCGACAGAAAGGAGTCGGTCGTTAAAAAGCTGCGATCACCTAATATCAAGTACGGATAATCAATTAGAATAGAAGTGCATCCATCTCTTATGAAGTAGCCGTGCCAAAACAACTTTCTCTAAGTCAGCACTTACAGCGGTTATCAAATGAATAAGCCACAATGAGGGAGGAGTTAGCGTTAGTGCCTTGGAGTTGTTGGAATGACCTGATTACTTATCCCACACTTCTCTGATAAACTACCACATGATCAAAGTTAGAATTTTTCTAACTTTGATCATGTACACTTTCCCAAAACGTTACAGTATTTTGACATCGTTTCAAATCTGACTCAGCTATAAAACACCGACAATTAAGATTATCAGCCAATACTAGCATCTCAGGATAGGGAAGAAAAGAAAAAAGCACTTCTTCTCCAGACTCGGTACAAAGTTCAATACTTCTCTGAACAATATTTCTCAAAGTGACCAAATCCAAATCTTGAAAGACAGAATGGAATACCAGTGTAGATTTAGCTAGAACGGGAAAAAGAGCCTCTTGTGACCAAAATTGGGAATCGGGAAATCCTATATTCAAAGAAACTGTCTCTGGTAGCCGATCACGAAATTCTAAATCTTGAGCAGAGCCACAATAAAGTAAATGGTTTCCTAAATTCCAAAATTTAGGTTCGGGTTTTACTTTAGGAAGTATACCTACAATCTGTTGTTTTTCAGTTGATTTGAGTTGAGAGGTTTCAAGTTGAGCAAGTGACGATTTAGCACTAACATCAATAGTAGTAATAGCTTCTTGTTGTTTAGTAGAACTCTCATCACTTTGACGCTCAGTATATTCCTTTTTTAAACGTTTAGCTTCAGCAAAAGAAACTGGATTCCCTGCTTTTGCCATCTCTACGATTTCAGTACGTAATTGTTCTGGCATACTTGGTGCAGATAGCAAATATAGAACAGAAACATTGATGCCAACATCGGCAATTTGCTCTTTCTGTTCACCAAAAGTTTCCCAAACGCGCATGAAATGCAACGCAGTTGAATAATGGCATTTAAGCTCATTCTCTACCCAAGTCATGAATTCTCCATGCTGAAGTCTTTGCTTGACTCTTTGTAATCTTTCTCCTGTTTCGATTATTCCCTCAACAGTTCGCTTCATGAGAGTCTTAATCTCTTTAGTCTCTTGAAGCAAAAACTCAGCAGTTGTTTGGTCTAGAGATGTGTAGTCAAATGTTGAAATATTAGAGTTACCTATGAACGAGTTGATTGAACTTTGTAATTTATTTTTATCAAGAGGTTTAGGAATAGAGTCAACAAGCCAATCATATTTGTTTCTCATCTGCTCTAATTCAGAATCATTTTTATGAGCTGAGATTAAAATTCCTTTTATATTCTGATTATTTTGACCTATTTTGTTAACTAATTCATCACCTAAAATATCAGGAAGAATTATATCAATAAAAGCAAAAGTTTTCTTTCCTTGTTTATTATTATTGTTGATAATTGCTAATCCCTGTTTTCCTGTACTAGCTAACTCCAACTGGAAAAGGTTTTTTTTTGTTTCATCTTTTAGAGATTCAGCAAAAGCTTCTTGAAACTCAGTTTCGTCGTCAATTAGTAATACAGAAGGTAAAATTTTCATAAAAGTTAACAAATATGTAGTATGCTACTTAAAATAATTTAGCGTCTAAATTGTGCTGAAGATTACGTTATCTATGATAGTAAAAATTGCGATAAATAAGCAATATATAGTTAAAACGTTAATGACGATTGGCAAAGCCACTGTCTTTTGGGCGATCGCTTTTTCTTTACAGCCACAAAGTCTAGTAGTCGCTCAACCAACTATCAATATAGAAGACGCCAGCACATCGACTAGAGTAAAAAGAATCAGAGTACAAGGATACACTATTTTTTCAGATCGGGAAATAGCCAAAATAATTAAGCCTTATCAAGGAAAAAAACTTGACTTTCGCCAATTGAGGAAGATTACCGAGGCTATTACTAATTTATACGTATCAAATGGTTACATAACTTCGGGGGCGTTTTTACCAAACCAAGAGATTGTTAAAGGAGTTATTAATATACGAGTAATAGAGGGGAAACTCGAAAATATAAATATAAAAGGTCTTAAACATCTCAGAAAAAACTATGTACGTTCCTTTATAAGTTCAGCACAACAATCCCCACAGCCTAATACCGACTCAAAAAGCATATCTCTTTCAGATCAGTCGCCGCCGTTAAATATTAAAAAGATCGAATCAGAATTAGATTTATTAAAACGCGACCACTCTATCAAAAATATAAAAGCTGAGTTGGTTAAAGGTACTGAACCCAATCTTAGTGTTCTCCTAATAGAAATAGAAGAAACATCTCCTTTTGATGCTAAGTTAAGTTTTGATAACTATCGTTCCCCTAGCGTTGGTGAATTTCAAGGAACGATAGAGGCTGGCTACAGAAATTTAATCGGCGTTAGCGATCGCGCTTTTGCTCAATATAATCTAACAAAGGGACTTGATGCCTATTCAGTAGGCTATGGAACTCCTATAGTTTCGCCGAAGAATGGAACATTGAGCTTTGAGTACCGCAATGGAGATAGCAAAATCATTGAGAATTTTGAATCGGCAAATATTCGCGCCCAATCCGATACAGTCTCACTACAATATCGTCGACCAATTATCTACAAACCAGAACGAGAAATTGCTTTAGGTCTAGCTTTTGAAAGGCAGAATAGCGAGACTTTTATTTTAAATGATCGGCCTTTTTCTTTTACTGCCGATCCCCAGCAAACTAAGTCTGTAATATCAGTTCTCAAATTGACGGGAGATTGGATTGAGAGATCTCCAACTTCGGTATTGGGATTTAATTCTGAATTAAACTTTGGCTTAGATGTGTTTGATGCTACTGTCAATGACAATACACCTGATGGGTTGTTTTTTAGTTGGTTAGGGCAAGGGCAGTGGACAAAAGCTTTAAATCAAGACAGAGATTTATTACTTGTTACTAGACTGACGACACAACTATCTCCAGATTCTTTGTTACCTCTAGAACAATTTACCTTGGGTGGTGTGGGTACGGTGCGGGGCTATCGCCAAAATCAAGAGGTAGGAGACAACGCGGTGGTAGGAACAATCGAAGTTTATGTTCCTCTAATTGGCGATCGCATTAGTCCAAGTAAATTAAACTTAGTTCCCTTTTTTGATATGGGGACAGTATGGGACAACAACAGCGATGAAGCAGAAGCTTTGGCAAGTCTGGGTTTAGGATTAGATTGGCAATTTAAAGAGTTTTTATCATTGAGAGTTGATTGGGGCATTCCCTTAATTAATACTAGCGATCGCGGTGATTCGCTACAAGACAATGGTTTTTCTTTTTCATTACAACTACAACCTTTTTGATTCCAAGATTGTAAAGTAAAAGGCTATTTGACCAATTTTTGTGGCAATGTTGCAAAATTCTTTTTCTCAGCCGCGCAGAATCGAACCAGCTCATTTATTTTTTCTACCAGACCAATTTCGTCAATAGTTCCTGCAATTATCCCATAATGGTCTAGATCTTTTACTTAGATTTCTGCTAATGATGGTTTCATTTTTTCAAAATACCATCAAATTTTAATTTAACTGCGCAATGTCAGGTAGATCATTATTAGAAGTGCCTAAAATCTCATCCAAAGCGCGATCAGCTTGAATAAAACCATAACCAGTAGCAGTATCGTAGCCAGGATCGGCACCTGGAGTATAAGGACTATCCATATCTATGGCTGACGTTTCTAATGCTTGGTAAACCTGATCTGGGGTGGCATTGGGATTGGCTTCAAGTAATAAAGCAGCTACACCAGCAGCATGAGGCGCAGCAGCCGAAGTTCCAGAGAAGTTAGGAAACCCATCGCCATCTGTATCACTACCTTCTCCAGGAAAGAAAGAGGTATTAGTCCCATCAGGAGCAGCAATTTGTGGTTGCGGACGAATTTCCGCTTCTGGCAAACGATTTCCTTGGTCGTCAAACAAAATTGGTGTATTGCCAATCGAAGAAGATTCAGAGATCGCTGGCTGATCGGCACCAAAGGCTGGTGTATTTTGATATGGCACTGCTCCAACTGCTTCCCCACCAACAGCATTTTCATGACCATAGGCTGTTGAACTTCCTGTGAAGTATTCTGCATTTTTAGTTGCTCCATCTAGATCTATATACTTGATCAAGTTGGGTGCTTCACCAGCAGCAGCAGTATTTTGACCAATAACTAGGTTATATTCCCCAGCCTCCTCCTCTGTAGTAGCCTCAAAGCTTAATACTTCCACTGCATCCTTGCCGACGTTAGACTCTGTACTCCAAGAGACAAGATTATTATCTGAGTCTAATAAAAATATATCCAGATCATTACTTGCGCCTTTTCCTCCCGCTGAGGCAAAAGGTTCATCCCACTGAAAATTGAGGCTAATACTGTCGCTAGTTTCTAAAGTAACACCTTGGAAGATATCTACCTCAGCTTCAGGATTAAAGTCATGAAAAACATATCCTTCAAGTCCAGGAATTGATGTTTTTGATTTGTCTGCCGAATCATCTTCAGATTCAACTGCTCTAAATTCTGATTCGTAAGAGTTGTTAGCAAAATTACCAACAGCTGAAAAATACGCAACTCCCTGAGCAGAAGCGTTATCTATTGCCTGAGAAGATAAACCATCTTGGAAAAAAGGGTCATCGAACCTGGTAAGATCATCAACGATAATGTCTGCTCCCGCAGCAGTTAGGTCATTAATTGCATCAGCCAAGTCCCGATCGCTACCGTCTCCTTCTTGATGAAAAGCTAATTCGGCTCCAGGGGCGACATCGTGAATTAGTTGAAGCATTCCCCGTCCTTCATCAGATGCACCACCATCGTCAAACAAGCTGGAATTATCGGTAGAATCATCTAAGACCTTTACTGGTTTAGTATAACCATTAGGATTTCCCTTTCCTGGTAAATCTCCCGATAAAACGTCATCACTAGCACTAATATCCGTGGTTAAACTGCGATCAAAACTATCTGAGATCACACCAATAGTAATTCCTTCACCATCAACGTCAAAATTATTACGAGCTTCATCCACATTCATCGCTTCCACCCCCTGGCTCGTTACTGCACCTATTTGATCTTCAGGTGCTAATTCTTCAGGTGGATTGTCAACGGGTTGAACATTTTCTTGCTGACTCGATTGAGGCAACTCTTGGGAAGAATTAGTTGATTTAAAACTAGATTTTGCATTAGGGTCAGGGGTTTCCATTTCCATTGCGCCATTAGCTGGTTCAGCCAAAGTTCCATTGATAAAATCTTTGGCGTTAATTGCCTCTGCTGAAACTCCTGCCAATTCGACTAATACTTCTCCTGTATCAGCAATACTAATACTTGTACTACCATTACTTTCACTAATTTCTAATTGGTCAAAAGTTAGCCCTCGTTCAGGAAAATCTTCAACTAAAACAAATTTATCTTGACCATCTTTAAAATCTACAATGGTATCCGTATCAGTTCCTGGTAACAGTACAAAGAAATCTTTTCCTTTTCCACCCGTTAAACTATCGTTACCTTGGGTATCAACAATCTGATCATTCCCTTCTCCCCCGTCTACTTGGTCGTTACCATCTTGACCATTAACCGTATCGTTGCCTAAATCTCCCAATACCAGATCGTCGCCCAGACCACCAAGGACAGTATCTAAGCCTACACCACCATTAAGACTATCATTGCCCAGATCACCATCCAGGTCATCTGCTCCACTACCACCAAACAACAAATCTTCTTTGGTACTACCTGTCAGGAAATCCTCTCCTTGACCACCAAGAAGAGTACTATTGTCATTGGCAGCGTCTATGTAAGTCACAGCAGACAATGCATCATTCCCTTCATTACCCAATAACAGAGCCTTACCACCATTGCTTTCTATTCGATCATCGCCTTCGCCACCCATTAGGGTATCTAGACCACTTTTGCCTAACAAAGTGTCATCACCAGCTAGTCCAACGATCGCTTCATTACTCGCTGAACCAATTAAGGTATCCTCTGAGTCAGTTCCTCTAATGTATTCATTACCTATATTTTCAGCTATCTGTTGGTCATCAATACCAAATTGTGTTTCTAAAGCTTGTAATTCTCCTAAGTTAATAGCCATACATTTTTCCTGTAATATTTTTTCATAGTAAAATTGTGTTACATCCATAGGCATTTATGCTGGAGGAGAAAAAGGACACAAAGCCATATTGGCGATCGCGATCTCCCACTCCCTATACACAAATAAGATAGATCCTTCAAGTATTAGTAAGTTAAAAATTCAGCACCGCCATTTAACATCTTTTGAGCTGACAGAGCGATTTAATCACTACCCTCTTTCTAAGAAATGCAGACTAGTTACTTTCTTATGGGCGCGATTGAGCTTGTTCTAATTATTTGAGTAAATAAATGGCAATAACATCAGATTATAACTATAACAGATATTTCGTAGTTAATAATTCAAGTTGTTAGTTATTTAAAAATTTGTTTTTATTTATTGAACTGTTAATTGTTGGGACAAAAGAGCGATTCTGGCTTTTGCGGTGCAGCTACGAGAAAAATTCTTCCATCTGCTGTTTCCACCATTTTTTCAGCAGGAATTAAAGCTTGATTTTGATTTCTTTGGGTTGGTGCAGCTTTTTCTGGAACAACGGGAAGTGAACCTACTCCTGTTAAAGAAAAATTAGCATCGCTGTAGTTAGAACTAGAGTTTTTAGGCAATCCACCATTACCACCAACAGTAAAATTTGCTTGCCGACTGTTATTAGCTAAACAGCTATTGGCGATCGC
>JBJOPG010000065.1:0-19371 GCA_046050865.1 Cyanobacteriota bacterium | reverse complement strand
GATAGGACTCAGGCTCGTTTAAATCTAGGATTAGAATTGACTGATCCCATTGTGACCCTACTCCCTGCTTCCCGTCAGCAAGAAATCAAGTATCTGCTCCCCGTGATGTGTGCAGCGGCACAGCAAATTTCACAGCAAATGCCCGATGTTAAATTTCTCCTGCCCGTATCCTTAGCCAATTATCGTCCAGCAATTACCGCCGCCGTGGCAGAATATAACCTGCCGGTGCAAATCATTGATGGTAAAACCCTGGACGCGATCGCCGCCGCCGACCTCGCCATTACTAAATCAGGTACGGTTAACCTAGAAATTGCCTTGTTAAACATTCCCCAGGTAGTAATTTACCGCATCCATCCCCTGACCGCCTGGATTGGTCGCCGCCTTGGCTTTAAAGTACCCTTGATGTCCCCCCCCAACTTAGTGATAGACCGCATGCTCGTTCCCGAATTACAGCAAGAAGCCGTTACTGCCGAGAACATTACCACCGAAGCCCTTCAGCTTTTAACTAACGCCACTAGGCAACAGGAAATCATCTCAGGTTATCAAGAAATGCGATCGCTTTTAGGGACAGAGGGAGTTTGCGATCGGGTCGCTGCCATTATTTTAAGTCAGATCAATTAGACATTTGATAAGTAGGTAACTAAAATCTCAATACAATTGGCGATCGCTCCTAGATGAGCAATTTCATAACCATGAGTATTCTGGGTCGGAAAACTCAGACAAGCACCCCGGCAAACATGACCAAATTTCATGGCGATCGAGGCATCACTGCCAAAACCATCAATCACAGCTAGCTGTAGAGGAACGTTCGCTTGACTAGCGGCAGCACGAATTTCAGCATTCAGCAATTCATCATAAACACCATAACTATCCTGAGAGAGCAATACCGGGGCAACCCCAGACTTGATTGGATATTCTTCTGCCAGAGGACAAATTTCCAGCGCAATCAAAGACTCTAAAGTCTGATTTTGGGTAAAGTATAATGCCCCAATTGCCCCTACTTCTTCCTTGGCCGATGCCACAAGATAGACATCCACAGCAGGTTTGGTTACCTGCTCCGCCAGGGCTAAAAGAATCGCCACCGAGGCCTTGTTATCTAAAGTGTAGCTAGCAATATAGTCTTTCAACCGAAATGGTTGTTTACGATGTTTGCCCACCACTACCCTGGTTCCAGGACGCACTCCAAAGCTGGTTAATTCGGCTAAACTACACTTGGTTTCCACCCAGGCATCTTCCCACATTAAAGGAGTATCTAATTGCTGGGCTTTTTGCGGCGATTCATGGGAAACATGACGGGAGCCAAAGGAAAGAATACCACTAACAACTTGCTCATCCCCCAGAATATCTACCACTCCTTCCCCATATACCCAAGGAAAGGAACCCCCTAAACGACGTACTTGTAGACAGCCATCATCCCCAATTGATTTAACCATCATGCCGATTTCGTCTTTATGGGCAGTAATGGCGATCGCCCTAGTGGGATCTTGTCCAGGAATTTTCGCAATTACATTCCCCGCGCGATCCTGCCAAACCTCCAGATTTAAAGCCCTAAACTGTGGCAACAAAACCTGATCAACTTCTGTTTCCCAGCCACTAGGAGAATGGCAGAGGACTAATGCTTGGATTTGGTCAAACAGGCGATCGTAAGCTGTCATATTAATATTTACCAGGTTGCGCTAGGCTTTCAAATCTAGTTAACTCGGGATTAAATAAGAGCTTAATTGTTCCAACAGGGCCATTCCGATGTTTCACAATACTCACCTCTGTAATTCCTCTGTCTGGAGTATCAGGATTATAGTACTCATCACGATAAATCATCATCACTAAATCCGCGTCTTGCTCAATGGAATTATGAACCACAATGTCATTAGCAACAAAATTATGATGCACAGGAACGGTTAGATCGTAAACGTCTGTTGACCCTTCAGCCTCAATAGAGACAATCTTGTCCCAATATAAATCACTACTTGCCAAATCTTGAATAGCCCGAGAATTAACAACGGTAGCTAATTTGCCTGCTCTCTCCCTACTAACGTTTTGTTTATAAAGGCTAGTACCACAGTAACTATTGCCCAGTAAAGACTGCATCTGACGACTAGTTATCTTATGTTGTTGCATAGAAGGTACAGCATACATTCTCCATATATCATGAGGAATAGCCAAGTAATCTCCTGAGTTCAACTCGTCTAATCTTTTCCAGCCATGAATAGTTAAAAATTTATGATTGGCTGTGGCTCTAATTTTCCGTCCCAAAGCAGTTTGCAAGCTAAAAACAGCTTTGGCACCTGTGGCAAAAGCATTGCTAACTAAAGCAGGTTCTATCTTTTTGGTACTTTGATTTAATGCCCAAACCCTAAAGCCAGACTTACCAACTAAATCTTTGATGGGTACTCTCGCCCCAGTATCCGCCATGATCACTAGACTGTCTCCAGACAGACAACCCGACTCTCTCAAGTCAGACAGCATGGGACGTTTATTAGTTCTTTGTTCTACGCCGCGACTTAACTGAGATAAAGCCACAATTGGCACGTTTAACTCTCTGGCTAAACCCTTTAAACTCCGCGTCATTTTAGAAAGCTGCTGGACGCGGTTATCGTTATCTCCCCCTTCCATGAGCTGAAGATAATCAATCATCACTAAACCCAAAGGATCTTTTTGCTGTGCTTGGAGACGACGTACTTGCGATCGCATTTGCATCACCGTTAAGTTAGCGGTATCGTCAATATAAATCGGCAGTTCTGAAAGTCTTTCGACCCCATCAATTAGCTGTCCAAACTCGTTTTGGGCAATTCTACCAGAGCGTAGGCGGTTACTCGGAATCCTCGCTTCACTAGATAGTAATCTTTGGGTTAGCTGTTCCCGTGACATCTCTAGACTAAAAACGGCAATGGGTAATTTAGACTCTCTAGCAATATTCGAGGCAACACATAAGGAGAAAGCCGTATTGTGAACACAGATGTCATTGGCGACAAAGTTATGAGTTTGAGGAATAGTCAGATCGTAAACCTGTTGCTGACCAATATACTCAATGCTAACTATTTCATCCCAATAAACTGCACTAGTTGCTAGATTTTGCAGCGGAATATTATCTAAAGCGTAAGCAAATTTGAGCAACCTCTCTCTCGATAAGGTTCGTTTATTTACGTGAATGTTACTGTATCCTTGTATTCCAGCTCGTTGAGCTAAAGCTTGCCAAGTTTCTTGCCCTTTAGCTTGTTTTAATTCTTGCCAAATTTCGATGGGGATTAAATCGCAATTGGTTTGATATCTTCTAACTAATATTGCTTCGCGAACTGCATTTATAGCTTTTTCTTTACCAAAAATACCAATTTCATCAATAAAATTCTTAATTGATTGAGCATCGGTGATATTTAATTGCCAAACTGATTTACGTTCATGCTGATATTTAACTAAGCGATGTTTGAGAGAGGTAATAATCCCAAATCTAAGTAATAAATGTTGTACTTGTTGGGCAAGCTTTTCACTGACGCTAGCGTAACCTATTTGCGACTGTCCGCTAGTTAATAAAGTAGCCCAACCATCGGTAGCAAACAATCGATTTAGAAATAAAGCAATTAAATGAGGTTGCAGAGTAAAAATAAGTTGAGGAACAGTTTTATGATGAGCATCTCGACCCCACAAACCTAGGCCTTTTAACCATAACGTTAAGGCATTGGGACTACTTTTAGAGATCGCCAAGATTCCATAAGGTGCAAGATTTTGCGGTTCCACCTTTAACAAATTACATAAGCGATCAAAAGTCTGTTGATTGGGAACACAAGCACCTTTAAGCCAAAATCTAACCAACGCAGGATTAACTTCTAACGATAAGGCAATTTGATTGAGAGAGTAAGACTGAATAGCGATCGCTTGCTGTAAATTTTGCGCAAATATTTGACGGTTATGATCAACAAAAGTTTTATCTTTACTAACTCTTAGAGATACCGTCCTAGTTCCTTGGCAATCAGATTCTTTAGTAGTAAGTCCCGTAAAACCATTAACAGCATCAGTAAAATCTTGGCGCAATCTTGGATTACTATTGGTAAATTCGGGACAGGTTTTGGTCAGACAACCATCGCCGATTAAATAAGCTAGGAGCTTGACCCTTGATTCAGTAATAGTATTAGTGCCAAATACATTAACTTGTCGGGGAACAGCAATTTTATTGCCTACCTGCAACACCCCTAGGCTACGCCAGCCTTGAATAGTTAAAAAGGGATGAGTTAAAGTGGTTTTGATTTTTCGACCCAAGCGAGTACAAACCCGATACACAGGTTTGATGTCATCATCAACAAAGGCAGTTGGTTGTGTCCAGCTAAATTGCCAGTTTGCTTGTAGAGTCAGCAGAGAATCTTGACGACGCTGATATATTTCTTCAATCGTTCTTACACTACCATCCTGACAAACTAATTCCGTATCAGCAGTTAAACATTTGCCCATTGACGGTCTGCCAGCAATAATAATTAAGTCAGAACGACTAAAACCACTGGTCATGGCATCTAAATCGTAATAGCCAGAAGGGATACCAGGCAAAGCCGTTTCCTGATGCAGTTCTTCAATGGTATTAAACGTATTGATTAAGGTTTCCGCTATGGGAACCAAACCCTCTTGGGGACGTTCTTGGGTGAGGCGAAATATTTTCTGTTCCGCAGCATCTAAAATAACCTCCAATTCCGAGGTGTTATCGTAACCCAGATCAACAATTTCATGCCCTGACGTAATCAACTGACGACGGACATATTTTTCCATGATCAGGTTGGCATAGCGATCCACATTAACCGCCGACACTGTACGGTTAAGCAACTGAGCTAACTTAGTTGTTCCCCCCACCTGTTCCAGTAAATCGCGATCGCTTAAATATGTACTAACAGAAATAAAATCCGTGGGTTTACCTTTGGCATTGAGACATAATGCTGCGTAATAGATTTCTTGATGGGCTTTGACATAGAAAGCATCTTTAACGACTAGTTCTCCTACCCTGGTAATTGCCTCAGGATCGAAGAGGATGCCACCTAATATTGCTTCTTCTGCCTCAATACTAGCTGGAGGTAAGTTGTTTATCTCTGCCATTAATCACTCTGGATTCTTACAAAGTAAGTGTAGAACATATATTCTACTTAGTCTCTAAATTTTTAGATCTCCTTCCGTATTATTCGTAATGACTCCACATTTTTAAAATTCGGACTATTTTTTTTGGGCGTTGCTGATTTGAAGTATGAAACCGAAAAGTAATCTGTTCGTAGCTATTAGCTTCTAGCTATTAGCTATTAGCCTTTTAGTTGATCTGCTTGGTAGCAAAAATCGTAAAATCACATTGTACCCTTGTGGTATACCTCGATTCTGCAACGCCTTTTTTGCTTGTTTGGATAAAATCACCTGCCATTTCATACCAATCAAGTTCCTCTAATGGCGATCCCTCTGAGATGGTCTCTGCTGCTGCTTTGTGAATAGATTCCACCATCCCTGGAATGCTATTTAGATATAAAGTCTCAGCGATCGCCTCCCAATCTTCTCTGGATATTAATACGGCATCGTTGCGTTTGCCCTTAATCGTAATCGGTTCATGACTTTGGGCTATTTCATCAATTAGACGATATAGATTATCCCTTGCTTCTCTGACGGTAAATGGTTTCATGAAAAATTGCTGTTGTTGCGTACCGTATAATGTACCATTATCAGCTAAAGTTATATGGCGATCGCTTAATTTTACTGAACACAAGAATTAGGTCTTTCCCTTTTCCCTTTTCCCCATCTTCACAAACCAATGAACATAGCCTCAGTTCTTTATTGCTTTGGGTCGAAGGCATCCCTGAGTCCATCACCGATATAGTTAATACTTAGTACAGTTAAAAAAATCGCCAGCCCAGGGAAAATCGCCATATGAGGGGAAGTTTCCAGGTAGTCCTTCGCTTCAAATAGCATGCGCCCCCAAGTTGGTACATCAGGGGGAAACCCTAACCCTAGAAAACTAAGGGTCGATTCGGTAATGATGGCATTCCCTACCGATAAGGTGGCCGCAACGATGATTACACTCAAAACGTTGGGGAATAAATGAATCCAAATTAATCTAACTGGTTTAGCACCAATGGCTCTAGCGGCACTGACAAATTCCATTTCTCTCAGTTTCAAGAAATTTGCCCTGACTAATCTGGCGACGGACATCCAGTTTAAACCGCCGATTAACAACACAATTAAGATAAATACTCCCAATTCTGCTCCTGCCAACTGCTTCATCGATTCGCGGAATAAATACACAATCAGTAAGAGCAACGGTAATTGAGGCAATGCTAAAAACAAGTCGGTAATACGCATCAAGATGCCGTCTACAACACCGCCATAAAAACCAGCGATCGCCCCTACCAATGTCCCCAAAAATATCGCCACCACCATCGAAGCCACACCAACAGTTAAGGAGACCCTTCCCCCTTGTAAAATCCTCGCCAATTGATCTTGTCCTAGGGAATCAGTGCCGAAAGGGTGTTCCCAGTTAGGAGGTGCCGCAGCGGCTAAAAAATCGATCTTATCGATGGGCGTTGTATAAAACCAGGGGGCAAAAACCACTGCTGAAGTAATGATTAACACCACAATCAGACCCAAGACCGCAGGGCGATCGCGCTTAAACTTGCGCCAACTATCTAGCCAGAGATTGCTCTCAAATTGCTTAACCGCAGTCATAAGTCAGGTGAAATAATTAGTAATAACAAGTCCTTAATAATGAAATCTACACTGGGCAATCAAAATTGAATTTGATTCAACTGCATACACCAGTCTATGCTCTTTAGTGATTCTTCTAGACCAAAATCCTGACCAATCGTATTTGAGGGGTTCAGGATCGCCAATCCCGTCGTAAGGGGTTCTTTGAATGTCCCTGATTAATTTATTTATTCGCTTAAGTATTTTTTTGTCTGTCTCGATCCAATACTGATAATCCTCCCAAGCTTGTTGATCAAATATTAGTTTCATTTTGGTGAGGAATCTTCTGCTTCTTCAACTAGCTCCCTCTCTATACCTTTTTCTTCACGGAGGTTGGCGATCGCTTTGTTTAACCGATTGGCATTATTTTGACTAGATAGCAAATGGAAAGTAGCTTCATAAGCTTTGAAATCATCCAAACTCATTACTACTACCGAAGGTGCATTTTGTCTGGTAACTAATAAAGGTGTCCTGGCTGCTTCAATTTGATTAAGATGAGTCGCTAAGTTTTGTCTAAAGTCTGTATAGGTTACTGCATCCATAATTGATTTCGCTCAATGTACGTACATATCATTGTACATTATTACCATGATGTAGCATTGAGGTCTAATATTTAACCCTCGGATCGAGTACAGCATAGACCACATCAGCGATTAAATTAAACAGCACGATTAAAATTGCGTAGATAAAAGTAATCGCCATGACTACGGGAGTGTCACTACGATAGATTGAATCAATTAGTAATGCGCCAATACCAGGAACGCGAAACACTTGCTCCGTGACTAATGCCCCTGTAAAAATGGCGGGAATATCCAAAGCGATTAAAGTGACCACAGGAATTAGTGCATTGCGCAACACATGATTTTTGATGACGGCAAACTGACTCAATCCTTTAGACAAGGCGGTGGTGACGTATTCCTGGGGTAATTCATCCAAGACTGCCGAACGAATAAAGCGCATCAAGATTGCTGCGTGATACAACGCCAAAACCGATATGGGCATAATCGACTGTTTGACTTGAGCCACAAAACTTTGCCAGTCTGTGACCTGAAGAGTGCTGTTGAAAATGAAGGGAAACCAGCCTAGCTGCACGCTAAAAATAATGATAAATAGTAAGCCTGTAAAAAAAGGGGGAATGGAAAAACCTAAAAAAGCGATCGTGGTAATGATCTGATCGGTAGCTGAATAGCGTTTAACAGCGGAAATGATACCCAAAGGAAAAGCGATTAATAATCCCAAGATATAAGCAGTGCCAACAATGAGCAAGGTTGTGGGTAAACGCTGCCATAACAATTCAGCAACGGGGCTTCGACTATTAAAGGAATAGCCCATGTCGCCCCGAATGAAAGCGCCAAACCATTTAAAGTAGCGAATATAGCTAGGCTGGTCTAAACCTAAAGATTTACGGATATTTTCTCTTACTTCTGCGGTGATGGCAGGATTAGAGGCAAATTCCCCTAAGGGATCTCCTGGAGCCAGGGCCAAAATAGTAAAAATAATGATGCTTATTGCTAATAATGTCGGGATTGTCACCAACAGCCTTTTAATGAGAAATTGCCTCATATTCAATCAAATTGATCGTAGGGAAAATAGCGACGTGCAGCTAGTAGTTTACTAAAAATAATAAAAGGATTTGGTTAATAGCCAAATCCCCTCACAGCAAGCATTATAAACTTAACTGTATTATTATTGATATTATTATCGTTCCAACCAAGCTCTATTGAGAAAAACGATATTCTTCAATACTTTGATAATTATTGTCCTCTTCATAAAGATGACAAACCTTAGTCACTTTCTGTACCAATTCCCAATTAAAGGTGCAGTCTGGATAGAGATATTCACCCCAATTTTCCACTAGGCTTTGATGAGCCTGACGCAAGTTGTACCAAGGAATAGCAGTAGTCAAGTGATGGGGAATATGGACGTTGATGTCGTGACAAAGAAATTCTACCCACCAAGGATATTTACAGTTCACTGTCCCTGAGAGTTGAGCGATCGCCTCATTCCATTCGCCTTCTGGTTTGAAAGGAATTTCTGGCATGGTGTGGTGAAACATGGTGAAGGTACTCATCCAGAAATGATAGACCAGCCAAGGCATCAGGAAGAATTTAATCAACCCTGTAATGCCAAAAGCGAACAATACAGCGGAATAAGCTAAACCACCACCAATCACTACTAGCAATACGGAAAAACGAACCTGCTCTCTTTGTTTGCCTTCAAACTTATTCCAAGTGAAGTGCAGTTTTGCCCAATGAGCGATGGAACCCATCCACCAAAACCAGCCACGCATACGACGATACAACCACTGAAGAGTGGAGGAACAACCATCAAAGGTTTCGGTGGTGAAAGGGTCCCAGGCATTATCAACACCCAATTTATTGGTGTGCTTATGGTGATGATTATGAAGAATGCGCCACGCATGATAGGGATAAATAATCGGCAAAGTCATCACATGCCCGACTAAATCATTAACCCAAATACGATTGGAGAAAGAACGGTGACCACAATCGTGAGCAATCACAAAAAACCCTTGTAAACTGGTACCCAAGAAGACCCAGGCAAGAGGCAGCAGATACCAAGGGGAAACGGCAACAGCCCAGTAACCCAAAATCACGCAAATAACATTAATGACTACTTTTGTCCAAGCCTTGCGGGGGTTTTTGACGAAAACTTCTTTAGGCAGGGTATCGATAATATCTCTAAGCTTTATGTCGTCAGCTAACTGTGGAGATGGAGGAGAAGATTCTGAACTCTGAGGAAATACTGCTGTCATAAAACTTGTTGGACGGTTTAAATATAATCTATTAGGGGCTTATACAAGACACGACCCAATAAATTGTTTTCAAGATGTTTTCAAGAGCGCTTTACTTATTAGGCACAAAAGCTTGATCGCCACTGAGATTAATCATAGGCACGAGCAACTAGCCGATTTTTGACAGCAACAGTAAATATGTCCGTGACTGACACAAAAATTCTAATAATATAGTCTCTATATTTACAATCCTTAATATTTATATCATAGTTATGGTAACTATAAGATTTGAATTTAGAATTTTGCTGAATTATCTTAGTTTAATACTCAAAACCAATGAGATTTTAGATGCAAACAATTAGTTAAACCTTTTTTTTGTTTAATTAACCAGCCTATCTTAGCCAACCAGCAGATTCTCTTCAGGGTAATGCAAACTACTAGGGCGAGGATCGCCAATAAGAGCGGCAATCAAGAGCAGAATATTGACTCGACCAATATACATCGACAACACAATTAGCAGTTTAGAAGTAACGCTTAAGCCAGCAGTGATTCCTGTAGATAAACCCACAGTGCCAAAGGCAGAAACCACTTCAAATAAAACTGGTAGTAGCTCAGAATTGGACTCCAGAGCACAAATCAGGATAGTGATTAAGACGATGGCTGCTGCTGTACCAAAAACTACTGCTAATGCTTTAAGAATTAAGGTGCTGGGAACTTCTCGCTGATAGATAATGACCTGACTTTTGCCCTGTAAAACTGATTTAGTAGTGTTGTACATAATCCTAAAGGTGGTGGTTTTGATGCCTCCTCCTGTACCACTAGGGCTAGCACCAATAAACATCAAACCGATGGTGATAAATAAACCAGCAGTGGTCATTTCGCCAATGTTAATGGTATTGAATCCAGCAGTTCTGGTGGTCACAGACTGAAACCAGGCTGCCAAAAGTTTGTCCTTGAAACTAAAGGGTGCTAGAGTTTCAGGATTATTCAATTCAGTCAGAAAAAATGCCACTGTTCCGGCAAGGAGTAACAAAATAGTCGTAGTTATTACTACTTTGAAATTGAGAGAAAAGCAAAATCTTTCGGACTTTTGTTTGATTCTGCTAACAATCCACAGATACATTTCGATAATTACCTGATAGCCAATCCCGCCAAAGATAATCAACCCTGAAATAACTAAGTTAACTATCCAGCTAGAATGATAACTCATTAGGTTGTCAGGGAATAAACCAAACCCCGCATTATTCCAAGCGCTGATGCTATGAAAGGTCGCATGCCAAAGTCCTGTTGACCAACCGTATTCAGGAACAAAGGCGATTAATAGTAAAAAGATGCCAGTAATCTCAAACAGCATTGTCGTGGCAATGATTGATTTCATCAAATTACTGCTGCCCTGCAAAAATGGGCGATCAAAAGATTCTTGAATGGCAAACTTTTGTCTTAGATCAAATTTTCTGCCCAAAAGCAAAATTAAAAAAGTGGTGCTAGTCATGTAGCCTAAACCACCAACTTGGGCTAATAGGGCAATAGTTAACTGCCCCCAAAAAGTAAAATAAGTTCCCGTATCTACTACGGCTAAACCAGTCACGCAGACAGCAGAAGTAGAAGTGAATAGAGCCACGACTAGACTGTTCCAATTCCAGGTTTCTGAAGTTATGGCGAAGGGCATCATCAAAAGTATTGTGCCGACGAGAATCACCGCCAGAAACCCGACACATATTGTACGAGCAATAGTCATGGTAAAAGAAAGATCATAATTTGCTGAATTTGCTGATTACCGAATCTGAATTGTAAATCCTGTGTTCCAGTATTTCATAAATAATGATAATGAATAATATCTGTCAAAAGCCTAACCTAACTCCGCGCATTTACCTGAGCCTGTAGCAACGATTTGGTAAATTCTTGCCATGGGGGAGAGCTCGTTAAACTATGGGCATCAAATTCAACTCCCCAGTTATGGGCAAAATCAGCAAAGCTTTCGACCCAGGTGACTAAAGTTTCTATCCCTGACTGATGTCGGTAATTCCACGCCTGTTGTAGATAATTCATGGCTTCTGCTTGATGCCCTGTGTAATGAAGATACCAAGCAATCCAAACGAAGGTACCGTGACGTACGGAATGTTCCATCAATCTAACTTCTGGTGGCAGATTGGGCTGGCTAAAAAAATCATCAGTCACCGCCACTAGAGAGCGAGCTTGAGGTAAACCCTTGTGCATGGCGCTAGATTCGTGTTGACGATAACAAACGGTTATTTGTCTTAGCCAAGCAGTTTTGCAGCCTTTCAAAGCCAGTTTTAGCACTAAATTGGTATCTTCAGCGGGAGGAAAACGGGGGTCAAATCCGCCAACATACTGCAACCATTCACGACGAAACATCATGGCGCTAGGTAGCACTGGTTTCCAGCGTAACCAGTTGACCAAATTTAGTTCGTTTATCTGTTCCCAGGGTCGAACATCCAGTAGTTTATTACCCTGGTGATCAACTCTTTGCCAACCGCTATGAATAATGCCTAAGTCAGGACGCTTGATCAGCATTTCTGCTTGGAGTGCTAATTTTCCAGGGAGAAAATAATCATCAGCATCCAAGAAAGCCACAAAGTCTGCTTTAGCGATCGCAATTCCATGATTACGAGCTGCCGCCACTCCCTGATTTGCTTGTTTGACATACCGTAGGCGATCGCGATAAGGCTTTAATACTTTATCGGTTCCGTCGGTTGAACCATCATCAATAATCACAATTTCATAACTACAATCTTCCTGTTGCAGTACGCTTTCCACCGCTTGGACAATATAGCGATCGCAATTATAGGCAGGAATAATTACACTGACGGTAGGTTCGGCATTTATCATGGCTATTTTATTCTGGATCAACGGCTGGTACATCTTAACTTCTGTAAGGGCGAACAACCTTTCTTTAGGGAAGTAGGGAAGTAGGGAAGTAGGGAAGTAGCAGTTTGAAGTTAATGTATCAGCCAAATCCCCAAATCCCCAAATCCCTAAATCTCTGAAAATCAGTTTACAACTCTCTCGGTGCTGCTACTCTCAGTTTTTCTACCAAAATCTTTTCTAACCAAAATTGCACTAAAGCAATTAATCCCAGACGGGCGATCGCTTTTTGGGGATAATGCTGCTTAACTTCCCCCAACAAACGACATTCAGCAAGAAAAATTGCTGTCATCTGGCTCAGGTTTAAAACTATTTTTGACCAATGCTTTGGGTCGTGATCAACATCCGTATTTTCTGTATTTTCTAGATGATCTAGCCAAGAGTCAGATATTTGGAGTAACTGTTGGAGTAAATTATATTCAGCTAGCTCGGTAAACCACAATTTGTGTTGTGGATCTAACCAGGAGATGACTGGGGATGATGTAACATCTAATGCATTTGTATCATCATTCCAGCAGGTAATTATGCCTTCTCTGGCTCCTAAACTCAGCAGACTACAGCAGCGACCATGGATATATTGAGCAGGAAATAACCGATTTGGGGATTGAGCTAAGGGATAAGTCCCCCTGTTAGTCGCCTGAACATGATTAGCTTGACTCCAGGAAAGCGATCGCTGTAACCAATTAGCAATCAACTGGGAATCTAGGTAAAAGTTAAGCCAACCCAGGGAAACTATTTCTGTCAGTAGTTGAGCTGAACAATCTTGATTTGTAGGGTCTAGATTTATGAAGTCTAGCTGGTTTTGTTTAACAGTCAGCAAACCGCTCAATTGCTCCATAATCGTTTGAGGTGACTGCTGTAAATTCGCGGACAAAGACATACCCAGAGGACAAGCATAAATAATAGGCAGAAAATAATTAGCTAGCGAGCCGTGATTGTAACCATTACTAATGCTCTTTCCCTCAAATGCGGGGTTATTTTTTAGCTGAGAAATCTTTAGTTTAGCTGACAGGATCGTCGTCACCAACTTTGGTTCGATTTGAACATTCAACTTTTGTTGATACAAATTTAAAATTAACAGTAGTTCTTGCTTTAATAAATTCTTTACAGAAATACCTAGTTTTTCCTGATTAAATTGTAATTTAAAAAAGTTATGTGAATTAGTATTTTTTGATACATTGCTATCCATGTAAAATCAAATATGCCTAAATGTTTTATTTTGCCTCTCAACTATGCAATTTGCCGAAAACTTGTCCGAGGAATCTAACAGTAGCTTGACCTGGCAAAATATTATTGACTGGGCGCAAACTCATTATCGCGATCGCATTTTTGCTAAGGACGAACAAATCCCCGCTCGCCCGCAGTTAATTTATTTAGTCAACCACGGAGCAGTACGTTTAGTTAGTCAAACTAAAAACTCCACACCGCCAGTCCAGGAGGTCAACTTACCCGAAACCGAACAAGATCTCGTTGAAGAATCGTTTTTGGGTTTTGTGGGGGCAGAAAAACCCTTTGAAATTGTGGCGCAATCTTCTTTTCAGATTAATGCCTATGCTCATGTGGATGGGACTCATATTATCTGGCTATATTGGCAAGATTTAGCCAACTGGCCTGGTTTTCAGCAAGAATTATATGAGGTATTTCGTTATCAACATCAGCGTAAATTACTTTGGCTGAGTGCTTTGGGGCAAAGAAAAACCATTGATCGCCTCACCAGCTTCTTAACCCTGCTCCTAGAAGAATATGGCATCAAACACGAAGAATACTGTTGCCTACCCTATACCTTGACCCATGCTCAAATCGGCAGCGCGATCGGCTCCACTAGAGTTACGGTTACCAGGCTGATGGGTAAATTACGTCGCCAGGGAATCATCAAAGTCCAGAGCGATAATTCCATTTGCATCAATGCCCGCAAGCTTTCCGAAGCCAACCAAATATAATTACAAATTAGCTTGATGTCGCAACTATTTTGGGGCACATAGCAAAATTATATTAGTCTAGATGTAAAAAATATCTTAAGATTGACATGTAAGAAGTTAAAATTTCTTAAAAACTTATCTATTTGACAAAAATATAAATTAGGGAGAATATATATGGCGCTCGTCCCAATGCGTTTGCTTTTAGAACACGCTGCTGAAAATAACTACGGTATTCCTGCTTACAACGTCAACAACATGGAGCAGATTCTCTCCATTATGCAAGCTGCCGATGAAGCTGACAGTCCTGTCATCTTGCAAGCTTCCCGTGGTGCACGCCAATATGCTGGGGAGAATTTCCTTCGCCACTTAGTTATGGCGGCAGCGGAAAGCTATCCTCATCTTCCCATCGCTATGCACCAGGATCATGGCAATAGCCCTGCGACCTGTTATTCAGCAATTCGCAACGGCTTTACTAGCGTCATGATGGACGGTTCTTTAGAAGCAGATGCCAAAACTCCTGCTAGCTTTGAGTACAACGTTAATGTGACCGCAGAAGTAGTTAAAGTGGCTCACTCTGTTGGTGCTTCCGTAGAAGGTGAACTAGGCTGTTTGGGTTCCTTAGAAACTGGTCAAGGCGAAGCTGAAGATGGACACGGTTTTGAAGGTACCTTGAGCAAAGAGCAACTATTGACTGACCCTGACGAAGCAGTAGAATTCGTTGAACGCACTCAAGTAGATGCTTTAGCTGTAGCGATCGGTACTAGCCACGGTGCATACAAATTTACGCGCAAACCGACTGGCGAAATTCTTGCCATCAGCAGAATTGAAGAAATTCACCGTCGTCTACCTAACGTTCACTTGGTAATGCACGGTTCATCTTCCGTACCTCAAGAGTGGATCGATATCATCAATGCTAACGGTGGTAAAATTCCTGAAACTTATGGTGTACCTGTAGAAGAGATTCAAAAAGGCATCAAGAGTGGTGTGCGTAAAGTTAACATCGATACTGATAACCGTTTGGCTATCACTGCCGCCATCCGCGAAGCAGCTTTCAAAGATCCTTCCAACTTTGACCCTCGCCACTTCCTCAAGCCTTCCATTGCATACATGAAAACTGTCTGTCTCAGACGTTATGAATCTTTTGGTACTGCTGGCAATGCTAGCAAAATCAAACAAGTTTCCTTGGATGACTATGCGGCTAAATACGCTAAAGGCGAATTGTCTACTAGCAACAAAAAAACTGTTTCCGTATAGGTTGAAAAATACTTGATCAATAACCAGCTAAATTTAACTGGATTTGATGTGTAGGAGAGTGGTTGACTATAGCCACTCTTTTTTTTACTAATTTGCATGATATTCTAATCATTCAACTTGGAAATAAGCTACCCCAGCGTATTTATTGATACAATTTGCCAATCCCTCTGTATCTAAATTGGCGGAAGTACAACGACTTCCAGTTCTGTAATTAGTATTAAAACATCGTTCAAAATACGTATCAATATTTTTGTGACAAGCCTCATCTGTAGAACAGATATTTAACATATATTCTTTAGTTTCTTTTGCCATGGCAGATTGATTACCAAATCTAGTGACTAGGGAGATGACAGACACCACAGTGAAAGCAATGAATTTTAAGGTCTTATTCTTATTCATAAGAGAAGTATTTATATAATTAGTTAATTATTTCAAGATTATTACTTCTGATATTTTGTTAGTGTGATTTAAAGCAATCCTAAATTGAGCATTAGTTGTAGGTTTATTATTAAATGTTTTTTTCTTTCAAATCTCATGTCTAATATCAAGTATGGATAATTACTTTAAATTAGGGTTATTCCCCAATTCCCTAAATCCCTAAATCCCTAAATCCCTAAATCCCCAAGCCAAAATATTTAACTGTTCAACCGAACCTGATATAACACCATGACGAAGACACCTTGATTGTGGTCTTTTTCGAGCTATAAACTATCATTAAGTCCTTATGTTTATCTCTATAGAGCAAAAGAATTATGGGTAAAAACAATAATCATCAAAAAGCAAGCAAGTCTAAAAAAAGTAGTAAAAACAGCAAAAATGAGAGTGAAGCAACTCAAAATATTAGTCGTCAGAAATATGAATCAGAGTTAGCCAAATTACAGATTGAACTGGTTAAGTTGCAGCGCTGGGTGCAGCACAAAAGTTTAAAAGTCATGGTGTTGTTTGAAGGTCGAGATGCAGCGGGGAAAGGTGGCGCCATTAAAATCATTAGTGAAACCCTCAATCCCCGTGTTTGTAAAGTCGTGGCTTTAGGCACCCCCAGCGATCGCGAAAAGACTCAATGGTATTTTCAAAGATACGTGGCACATTTCCCCTCAGCAGGAGAAATAGTCTTATTTGATCGCAGTTGGTATAACCGTGCGGGGGTAGAAAAAGTGATGGGTTTCTGCACCTATGAGGAATACAACGATTTTATGCGTTCCTGTCCCCAGTTTGAGATTATGATTCAACGAGCAGGAATTATTTTAATTAAATATTGGTTTTCTGTCAGCGATGACGAGCAAGAAAAACGCTTTCAAGAGAGGATCGAAGACCCTACTAAACGCTGGAAAATCAGCCCCATGGACTTATACGCTCGGGAAAAATGGGTGGATTACTCCAAAGCAAAAGATGATATGTTTGCGGCAACAGATATTCCCGAATCCCCTTGGAACGTGGTGCAAGCCGACGATAAAAAACGGGCGAGACTAAACTTTATTAGTCATCTTTTAGCGACTGTTCCCTATGAAGATCTGCCCGACGAAAAAATTAAACTTCCTCCTCGACAAAAAGCGATCGACTATGAACGTCCTCCCCTTAACTCGCCTTACTGAAACCTTATCCAATGGCGATTTCTTTGCTATTTGTATAGTTTAAATTGATTAAGAAATTTAAAATAAAATATACATTAAGCAATTATACTTATTGCTATTCATTGAAAAATAATTCTATTACATTTAATACATTTAAGGTTTGTTAAGTAAGCAGCAAAAGCTATTTGATAAAAATAATTCTTTTGTTAGTCTTAATAGACACAGAATTAGATTTGGTTTTTGCAGGAAATTCAGTTAATTATATACTTATAAAATTTTGCTATATGCAACACTTTCACGACGAATGGATTCAGGAATGGTGTGATCACAATGGTTGGACGGACGTGTTTCGGGAGCGTTACAATCATTATTGGGCGTTTCCTCCCAATTGTGTGATGCCAGAACCTATTCCTCAGAAAGTCTTGAGATTGATTAAGAGTGAGAAAGGTTTTACTAGTCAGGAACAAAAGTGGCTCTATACTGCTGGAATCGTCAGTATCCTTGCCATAGTTGTCAGTTGTCTTTTTCTCTCGCCCATGCCGATTATGCTGGCTTTTGGATTTGATGCTGTTACATTTGCCCGTATGGAATGCGAAGTATAGCTGAAAAAGTCGAGTTATGGTTTGTCGTCTGATGGTAGTGCTGTTTCAATCGCTAAATTTTGCTCTAAGCTATGACTCATCAAACATTTGTCCAAACCCTAGATGCACCATGGCTTGATTTATCCCAATTTCCAGGTGCAGCCATTCTTCCTCTAGCAACTCCTGTAACGGATGGTTCAATTCATCGTTTACGGATGAAAGCGGGTACAGTAATCCCGTTTCATACTCATCCCTGTGATGAATATGTTTATGTTTTGTCAGGGAAGATAGAAACAGATAGTAAAACCTATAGCGCAGGAACTTTCTGGATTACCCCCGCTAATACGCGCCAAGGACAACATAAAGCAATTACAGATGTTGAGCTTTTAACAATTCGTCTTGGAAGCATGGGTGAATTTGAAGTTTGAATCACAAGAAAATGATTGTAGTCAAAGAATTTGAGCAGTAGAAGTTCTGACTGCTCTTTTTTTGTTGAATAAAACACAAAAATTTGATCTGAAAAGCTTATAGCTTATAGCCACCTAAGCGGATTAATATTCTTCACCTGATTCGATTAAAATTCCACCACTACAGGAGCATGATCACTGGGTTGTTCTAGTTTTCTGGGTTCCACATCAATCCAGCACTTAATTGCTTGTTGATAGAGCTTCTCTGTCAGATAGTTATGGTCAATGCGCCAACCGCGATTACGACTAAAGCCTCCAGAACGATAATCCCACCAGCTATACTGTCCTGGCTCATCGGTAAACTTACGAAAAGCATCTTGAAAACCCAAGGCTAAGATCTTCTTTAAAGCTTCTCTCTCCATCGGGGAAGACATGATGTGTTGATCTCTTCCTTTAGAGGTGTAAATATCTTTATCTTCGAGAGCAATATTAAAATCCCCACAGACACAAATTTCTGGTGCTTGAGTTTGCAACTTATGGAGATATTGCCCTAGCATCTTGAGCCATGCCAGCTTATATTCATACTTATCACTAGCGATCGCCGAACCGTTAGGGACATAAAGGTTAACGATCCGCACCCCATTGGCAATGCCACTGATGACCCGTTTTTGCTCGTCGAGTACCCCGACATCCCCCATGATGGGACTAAAACCACAACTAACATCGATTAGAGGATTTAAACTAAAAAGAGCTACACCATTGTAGGACTTCTGACCCGAAATATAGACGTTGTAACCCAAATCTTCAAAAGGCGATCGCGGAAAATCATGGTCTTGGACTTTGGTTTCCTGGAGACAAAGCACATCTACCTGATGTTTCTGAAGCCAATCTTTAACAATTTGCAAGCGAGTCCGAATTGAATTAACGTTCCAAGTAGCTACTTTCAATTGATCAAATCCTAGTGATTAACAATTAAACAAATTATCATTATCTATGAAATCTGAATCATCAACCCTTGATGTTTTTGTTTATGGCACTCTTAAACCAGGAGAAGCTAATTTTCCTGCCTACTGCAAGGGCAAAGTGATTGCCCAAATTCCTGCTTATACGTGGGGTGATTTATATGCTTTACCTGTGGGCTATCCAGCTATGACGAAAGGCAAGAACAAAGTTCAGGGGATACTCTTATCCTTTAGCGATCGCCAGATCTTAAAAAATCTAGATCAATTGGAAGGTTATCAATCCCACCGAGAGAGGGATCTCAATGAATATTATCGCGCTTTGGTTGCCGTTTATAGTCTTGGCGAT
>JBJOPG010000064.1:0-17266 GCA_046050865.1 Cyanobacteriota bacterium | reverse complement strand
CTTGTAGCCGTTGCAGAGCGGTAAAAATTTCGTGGGAATCCGTTACCGTCCCCCCAGGGGAATCGATCCGCAACAGTAGGGCAGGAAATTTCTTTTCCTCAACGACTTTAAAGGCTTTGAGTACCTGTTTGCGAGTTTCTGAAGCGATCGCACCAGTAATTTCAATTCGCGCAATTTGTTTTTTGGTTTTGTTAAACGGCCAGATCATTAAAAGTTATCTACTGTTTTAAGTTAAAAGGTCAAAATCTCAATCTTAAATTTTAGTTTTGATTTAGTCTTGATTTGCCCCTCGTTGAATTTTAACTGATTATTGATTACCTTTAACTGCTGTTTATGTTCTATGAATTGGAATCAAGTTGATAGTTAGGAGCTAATTCCGCTGCCGATCTTTCCTCGGCAGTAAGGCGATCGCTTCGGAAATTATCTGTCTTATGGTTATCTCCAGAATCTCCATCTCCAGGATCTTGATCTCCTTTAAGATAATACTCCAAACCTTTGATCATGATATAAAGAGACGGCACGATAAATAAACCAATCACCGTGGTAAACAGCATGCCGCCAAACACCGCCGTTCCTAGTGACCAACGGCTGGATGCCCCTGCCCCAGTAGCAACTAGCAAAGGATAAAAACCAACTAAACTGGAAATCGCCGTCATCAAAATGGGGCGAAAACGCTCTTGTCCTGCTTTGATTGCTGCCTTAACAATATTTAGCCCTTGTTCTCTGAGTTGGTTAGCGTATTCCACAATTAGAATGGCGTTTTTACTAGCCAACCCAATTAACATTACTAAACCCACTTGAACATAAACATCGTTGTTGATGATCGGCCAAACACTGCCAGCTTGAAAAATATTTGCCCGAATCCAAATAGCAGCGATCGCTCCTAACACCGCCAGAGGCACGGTCAGAATAATAATTAAGGGATCGACATAGCTTTCGTATTGGGCAGCCAAGACCAGAAATGCCATTAATAAGCCCAAACCAAAGATTAATACCGCCTGTCCTCCAGAAGATTTTTCCTCCAGGGCTGTGCCAGTCCATTCATAACCCAAGCTAGCAGGTAAGGTTTGGGTAGCCACTTCTTCCATTGCTTGAATTGCCTGTCCAGTACTAAAACCTGGGGCAGAAGCACCTTGAATATTGATTGAGCGGAAAAGATTGTAGTGGGTAATGGTTTGCGGCCCAGTAAATTCTTGCAGTTCAACCAGAGTGCCTAAGGAGACTAACTGACCATTAGCAGAACTGACATAAAGTTTGTTGATGTCTTGGGGATTAGCGCGAAAATTCGTGTCTGCTTGGACATAAACCCGATATTGTCTTTGTTCGAGGACAAAATCATTAACATATCTCGAACCCAAATAAGATTGTAGGGTCTCAAAAACATCGTCAACATTAATTCCCAAGGCTTTAGCGCGATCGCGATCTACTGACACTTCAATTTGAGGAGTATTCGCAGCAAATTGGGTAAAAACGTTGGCAAGTTCTGGTCTTTGACTAGCAGCAGCAATCACTTTGTTGGCATTCTCTACCAGTACGGAGATCGGTAAACCAACCCGATCCTGTAGTTGAAATTCAAAACCACCAAAGGTACTCAACCCCCTGACAGGGGGAGCATTAACCGCCAAAGCTCTTGCTCCTTTAATATTACTTTGCAAGGAAGCGTTGAGTTGACCCAAAACTGCATAAATTGACTGGTCTGTGTTGGGTCTGTCCGACCAAGGTTTAAGCTTAGTGAAAGCAAAACCACGATTACTACCATTGCCGTCAAAACCAAAACCACTCAGGGTAAATCGACTTTCGATATCCTCGATCTTGCTCATTTGTTCGCCGACTTGATCCATGATCTCTTGGGTATAGTTGAGGGATACACCATCGGGAGCTTGAACAATAGTATAAAAGTATCCCTGATCCTCTTCAGGAATGAAGCCTGTAGGAACAGAGTTATACAAAAAGTAGGTAAACAAAACCAAAGCAGTAAAGCCAGCCAAAACAAAAGGAAGGACGACTTTTCTCGTCAAGAAAGTAATTCCTTGGGTATATTTAGCCGTAATCCAGCCAAATACTTGATTAAATTTGTTAAAAAACTTGCCTAAAAGATTTCTATTGCGGTTGGGATTGGCAGGACGTAAGAAAAGAGCTGCCATCGCGGGAGAAAAAGAGAGGGCGTTAACGGTAGACAAAATAATCGCAAAGACAATCGTTAAGGAAAATTGTTTAAAAATTACTCCTGTAGAGCCTGGAAAGAAGGACACCGGAACAAACACTGCAATTAACACTAAAGATGTCGCAATTACTGCCCCACTTAACTCATCCATCGTTTCTATAGCGGCTAAACGTGGCTTCATCCCCCGCTCCACTTTAGTGGCGATCGCTTCTACCACTACAATGGCATCATCCACTACTACCCCTGTAGACAGCACCATGGCAAACAAAGTCAAGGTGTTAATTTGAAATTTGAAGATATTGAGAAAGATAAACGCCCCAACCAAAGATACAGGGATAGCCACCGCCGGAATGAGAGTAGTTCGCCAGTCTTGGAGAAAAATAAACAGAATTAAAACTACTAATAAAATAGCTTCAACCAGAGTTTTAACGACTTCTTCTAAAGACACCTGCACAAATTCAGTAGCATCCAAAGCAAGTTGATAATTCATCCCAGGAGGAAATGCCTGAGATAATTCGGCGATCGCTGCTTTAACCGCCGTGCCAACTTCTAAAGCATTACTCCCAGGCAACTGAAATATACCCATCCCTACCGCCGGCTTGCCTTGGAACTTGGCGGAAGTATCATAGTTTTCGGCACCCAATTCGGCACGACCAACATCTTTAAGCTTTATTAAATTACCACTTGCTCCTGTAGCCACGACCAAATTTTCAAATTCTTCGACGCTAGCTAATCTACTATCAGCACGGAGAGTAAACTCAAACCTTTGACCTTCAGGAGCAGGTTGTTGACCAATTTTACCAGCACCTACTTGAATATTTTGCTCTTCTAGGGCATTCACTACCGTATCTGCACCGAGATTGCGGGCTGCCAAAGCATCAGGATTGAGCCAGAGACGCATGGCATATTTTCTTTCTCCAAAAATAACTGCCTGTCCAACCCCTTCGATTCTTTTAACTCGGTCAAGCACATAAAGATCGAGATAGTTACTCAAAAACAGATCGTCATATTCTCCATTCTCAGCAAAAAAAGCAATCCCCAATAATAAATCTGGGGAGGATTTCTGTACAGTCACGCCCGTTTGTTGGACAGCACTAGGTAATTGCGGATCGGCTAGTGCCACTCGGTTTTGCACATTGACTTGAGCGATATCACGATCTACCTCTGGAGGAAAAGAAACGACAATATTACTGACACCGTTATTACTGGTATTGGAGGAGATATAACTCATATTCTCCACTCCGTTAACTTCTCGTTCAATAATGCTCGTAACATTTGTTTCCGCAGTTTCCGCATCCGCACCAATGTAGGTAGAAGTCACTTCCACCTGGATCGGCGCAATTTGGGGCAGTTGAGCAATAGGCAACGCGGGAATACTGATCAGCCCAACTAGCACCGTAATGATCGTGATTACTGTGGTTAATACTGGTCTTTTGATAAAGCCATTAGCGATACTAAGAAGCATGATTATTTTTTAGACTGATTACTAATTACTACTCACTACTTGTACGGGCGAACGACCGTTCGCCCCTACCTACTACCTACTACCTACTACCTACTACCTACTACCTACTACTCACTGATTCGCTGCTAGGTGCTTCTGTGGTAACGGTAACACCATCGGTCAGATTAAGAATTCCCGAAGTAATTAGGCGATCGCCTGTTTGTAAACCAGAAATTACCTGATAAGACTGGCCTTGAATTTCTCCTAGTTCAACGGGCTTTTGTTTTGCCACCAGGGCAGTTTTACCATCTTTTTGTTTAACTTCTTGAGCAACAAAGACAAAGCTTCGACCGGCAAGACGAGACACAGCCTCCGTGGGAATTAGCACTCCAGGCTTTTGCGACCAAATAATTCTTGCCCTAGCAAAACTATCGTCTTTTAGTTTGCCATTGTTGTTAAATGCTGCCTTGACGAGTATTGCCTGACTATTGCGATCTGTTCTGGGAGAGACAAAATTAACGTCACCTTTGGCGATCGCTTTTCCTTGGCGATCAAGGATTTCCACCGGCAAGCCTATTTTTAAATCAGCAGCCTGTTCTAGAGGTACGCTGATGTTAAGCTCCAAGGCGTCATCTTGAATGATGCTGGTTATTTGGTCTCCCGCTTCCAGATAATCACCAACTTTGGGCTGAATATCACCAACAACTCCGTCTATAGGGGCGGTGACCCGATTAAAATCTAAATTATCCGTCGCAATACCGACTCTACTTTCTGACTGTTCTAAACCTGCTTGCTGACCAGCGATCCGCGACCTAGCAGAAACCACCTGTTCTTGGGCTGCACTGAGGGCTTTTTGACTAGAATTTAAGGCTGCTTTCAGGGCATCTGTTTGTGCTTGGGCAGCACTAAGATCTCTCGTGCGATCATCTAATGCCTGTTGAGATTGCGCTCCTTGTTTAACTAAAAATTTCGCTCTTTCTAAATTGGTTTGAGCCAGCTTGGACTCAGCTTCTTGCCGCCGTAAATCTGCTCTGCTCTGCTCAACATCAGCTTCTGCACTGGCTACTCCCGCCTCGGCGACTCGTAATGCTGCTTCGGCATTAGCCACGTTAGACCTTTGAATGTTAACCTGAGACTTTGCCGCGTCTACTTCCCCTTGTTCTCGGCTGGTTTGTAGCTGAACAATCAAATCTCCCTGTTTGACCGTATCCCCTTCCTCTACGCCAATTTCTAGAATCCTACCATCTACTCTGGGAGCTAGGGCTACTCTTTGCTTGGCTTCCAAGCTACCAATAAATTCTGAGCTTAATTTAACTTGATTATTATTTAAATCTTTGACGGCGACAGGAACGGCAGGGGGTGGAGCTTGTGCTTCTGGCTGTTGTTTACCACAACCAATTAAAACTAAAAACAACAAGGATACACCTAAAGCTTTGCTGACGATTACGCTATTGTTTTGCATAGCATTTAAATAAATATTTTAAGGTTTACCCTTGGCTTATAATATGGCGTAGTTAGACTCTTTTTTTCAAGTAGGCACTTAAAAGTTATATAGTTACCCTATGGTTTCCAAGATAGAGTTAGAACCTTTATTAGACGATGATTGCCCCGTACGTCAATTGATTAATATCGTGGGGGATAAATGGACGTTGCCAGTGCTCTATGTCTTGAAACAAGAGACCAAAAGGTATAGTGAAATACAAAGAGAAATACCTGGAATATCCAAAAAAATGTTGACTCAAACCTTGAGAAGGCTTGAGTCAGATAATATCTTAAAGCGCAAAATTTATCCTGTCGTCCCCCCTAAGACAGAGTATGCTTTAACTGCTTTTGGCAATCAACTCATTCAACCCCTTACCGTTTTAGCTAACTGGGCATGGGAGCATCAAGCTGAATTAAAGCAAATTTGCGATCGCCGAGGGCGAGCAGCGTCCCGCCTTGGTCAAAAATCTACTGCCAAAAAAGCACAAAATTCTAACAAAAAGACAAATTAAGGTTAGGCTACGGCTAAGTTTTTGTTTCTTCTTTTGTTTCCTCTCTGTATCCCATGAAAATTGGCGCCTTAAAATTAATTGATCCTCAGAGAATTGGTTTGTCCGTGATGAATCGCTACATCATCAAGGAATTGATTCTGCCATTCTTATTTGGGATGGGTCTGTTTACTTCCTTGGGGGTATCTATTGGGGCAGTTTTTGAATTAATCCGTAAAGTGACAGACTCAGGACTTCACTGGAGCGTGGCTGCCAAAATCATGTTATTGAGGATGCCAGAATTCATCGTCTTTGCCTTCCCCATGTCCATTTTGCTGGCAACCCTAATGACTTACAGTCGGTTTTCTAGCGACAGTGAACTAATTGCCCTCAAGAGTATTGGGGTGAACATTTATCGTCTCATGATGCCGGCGATCGCTTTTAGTTTATGTGTAGTGGGAATAACTTTTTGGTTTAATAATTTTGTCGCTCCCGCCGCTAGCTATCAAGCCTCCTTAACCCTCAAGCAAGCCTTGGGGGAAACTCGTCCTGAATTCGAGACGAAAAATATTCTGTTTCCTGAGTATGCCGAGATTAAGACGGAAAATGGTGAAACTGAAGAAGTCTTGACTCGCTTATTTTATGCCGAAAAATTCAATGGCAAGCAAATGACTAACCTGACGGTGTTAGACCGTTCCCGTAGACCAGTTAGTCAGATTGTGGTGGCGCGATCGGCGGAGTGGAATGTTCTAGAAAACATCTGGGATTTTTACGACGGGACGATTTATCTAGTGGGTTCCGAGGGTAGTTATAACAATATCGTGCGTTTTGAGCATCAAAAGTTAGCCTTACCAAAAGAAGCCCTGGATATCACCCAAAAAAGTCGCAAAACTAGTGAAATGAACGTTTTTCAGGCAGTTAAATATCTGGAATTAATTAGACCTGGTGGTGACGAATCCCGAATTCGGAAATGGGAGGTAAGAATTCATGAAAAGATTGCCGTCCCCTTTGCCTGTTTAGTCTTTGCTATGATCGGTGCGGTGCTGGGGGTGCAGCCCCAAGAATCGGGAAAAGCCACTAGCTTTGGTATTTGTATCGGGCTGATTTTTGGCTACTATCTGTTATCTTTTATCTCTCAATCCTTAGGAATTTCTGGGGCGATCGCCCCCTGGTTTGCAGCTTGGTTACCCAATTTTATTGGCTTCGGTGCTGCCACTGGTTTATTAGCCAAAACAGTGGATTAATCTAGCTTCTAGCTTTTAGCTCCTAGTTCTTGGTTCATTGGAACGAAGCTAATTCACCCCAAACGTCTAACATCAAGCGCTATATAGTAATTCATCTGATTGAATGGCAAAATCTTGGTTGAGCCAGATTAAAGAAATTGTCTGCACTATTCCTTCCTTGAGGGTGACTAGGGAAAAATTGCGCTTGATGTCTTCAGCAGTTCTAATTACCCGGGGGACACAGGCTGCATTGAAATACACGGTTTGTCCGCGTACTTCAACTAGTTTTCGCCGTTCACCACGAGGAATTTTTAACTCATGGTGCATATGTCCAAAAGTGACCAAAGGAATTGATTTACCTAAGCTTTGAACTTGGGCGATCGCCTCGGTTAAGTCAGGATCACCATAATCCCCCCCCTCTGCTTTCCAATCTCGACCACAGATAGATTCAGTAGTTTTGCCCAGACCAGTAGGGCCATTGTGGGCAATAAAGACCAGAGTTTGCTGGGTGGTATTTTTGGCGGATTCGACTATTTCTGCGGTTGACTCCTCAAAGTTTTTAATCCCATAGCGATCGCGATAAAACTGGCTATTTCTCCAAATCGCGCCACCCCAGCTAAAAGGACGACTACCCACTACCGAAACTCCAAGGGGAGGAAAATCTAGCTTACTAAACCCGACATGAGTTTCTCCTAATAGATCTAGTTGTTGCTGAACCCGATCCTCCTGAGACTTATCGTAGGGGGCTTTTTGTCTACCCCAGGAAGAGGCACTATACCAAGCATCATGATTACCCATGATTACTGCCTTAGGAGTGGAGAGGTTGGCAACTTCACGAACTACTTCTACTGCTTCGTTGCCAAAATCCCCGACAAACAGAACTAAATCCACCTGGAGGTGTTGCAATGCCAAATTGTCTGCTGCTGACCATTGATCGTGAACATCCCCCACGATCGCGATCGTAATCTCTGACTGCTGTTGGCTCATTAAAACTAGATATTTTGTATGATCTTTCGACTAACTACTTTTCTCTTTTCCCTTTTCCCTTTTCCCCGCCCCAGCATATTAATTTGTTTCTTGGGAGTTACTTAACTTAAACTGCACCGTTGTCTTTACTAAAAATAATCATCACGGTTTTGAGAATTAGTTTGATGTCATATCCTAGACTCCAATTGCGCTGATATCGTAAATCTAGTTTGATCACATCTTCAAAGTTCCTTACCTGAGAGCGACCGTGAACTTGCCATTCTCCAGTCATACCTGGTTTAACATTGAGTCTTTGCCACTCGGGAATCTGATAAGTCTCCACTTCTTCGGGAGTTGGGGGGCGAGTTCCCACTAAACTCATGTCTCCTTTGAGAACATTCCAAAACTGAGGAAACTCGTCTAGGCTAGTGCGTCGTAAAAAATTGCCAATGGGGGTAATGCGCGGATCATTGTCATTCTTAAAAAAAGCACCACTAGCCTGATTTTTAATTTCTTTTTTCATCGCTTCAGCGTTGGCATACATGGAGCGAAACTTCCAAATTTCAAACTGGCGACCCATCCAGCCGCAACGAGTATGATGAAACAAAATGGGTCCTTTGCTGCTGGACTTAATGGCGATCGCCACGGGAATAAAGATCAACCCCGCAATGATTAAACCGACAACTGCGCCCACAATATCCATTAACCGTTTAACCACAGACCTGACGGAAGGATGAGTTTCTGGCGACTCTTTGGGAGACCATTTAGCAGAAGATCTAATGGTTAAAACCTCACACAACCCAGTCATGGATAAAGTCGCCATAACGGGGGGCTGAACTGATTCTAAGATCAACTCGATATTCTTCGCCTGAGCAGCTTTTAAATTGGCAATCAAAGCACCAATTCCGCTACTATCAATAAATCTAGTCTTACCAAAATCGAGCAGTATTTGATGATGAGGAATATCTTGTTGCAGTAACTTACCTACAGTTTGTTTAAAGACTAAAGCCTCTAAAACTGTTAAGCGTTCAGGTATTTCCACAGTTGTATTACCTTGCAATTCAGACATGGGAAACAAGATTTCTGGTGTCTCGTCAATCATTAATCCTCAATTTTAGTTATCAGGAAAATCTAGCTGTACTCTGAGTAATCAAAATTGTTCCCATTGCAATTATGGAGAGCGATTCGCTCCGAACCAAAAAACTGAAGTTAGAAAACCACCTCAGTTTTGCAAACGGTACTACTAATTTGCCCAAATACTCAATATCATTGGAATTTGTTTTTTTAATTTACCTAATTTAACACTAATTTCATCTATTGATAATGGGGGCATCGGGCTAAAGTCATCGTAAAACCATAGATTCCCAGAATTTTAACCTAGAGACGATTATCTCTTCTCCCAATCGGTTCTCTACCTTCTTTCGTTTTGGCTTGATCCTTAGAGGCAGCGCGGCGTAGAGCTTGTAATCTTTCTTCGTATTTTTTACGTTTGCGGCGGCTAGGAGTCATTTCGATCAGACTTCTCAAAGCACTAGCAAGACTCTTATAAGCATTGGGCAGGGAATAACCAAAACGGGTGGCTAGAGCGATCGCCTTTTCATCGGCTTCAATTGCTTCGGTAATCGTTTTTTCGCTACTATTTTTTTTCCAGAGTCGATAGCCAGAGATGCCACATAAAGACATGGCTAATATCAGCAGTAGACCATCTTGTACCCATAATTCCCCCACAGCACCTCCCAAGCCAATAGCTAGAGCTGCCATTTCCCAACCTTCTTTGGGGATGGTGTCGCTTTGTACCCGTGCTACTTCATGCCAAAACAACAGATTACGTTGGTCGATCGCTAAACTATCCCATTTAGCCAAATCGATTTGGATCTCAATTTCATCTTTGCCAATTTCTTCACTACGTATCAAAGCGGGATTGACTTCGGTTGAACCTTCCACAATGACCCAGCTTTGCAGTTCAGGGGGGAGAAGAGTTTTCAAACGACGCAGTTCATTAATTTCTGCTCTAGCGGAGGAGGTTGCATAACTCATACGTCTAACAAATTAATACTATGATTATTAGTAATCTCTAAGTGTACTCACTATCTTTCTATAATATCTAAATTCAGTTATGGATTTTAAATGCTTGGGTTATTAGCGATTCCCAGATAAACTTGATACTTAACAAATGTTTTAGATTTGGAATCACTATACTATGTTTAGGCAGACCAACAGATATACGAGTCTATTTTATTTTTTAGGCTTTGGTCTTATATTTAGCCTTATTTTTAATCAATTAGGTCATCATCTGGTTTTAGCCAGTTCCCCCGAATTAATTGCTCAAAACCCTGAGGCAGCAGTAAAAACTCAAGTAAATTTATTCCAGGCGATTGTCTTGGGATTTGTCCAAGGGGCAACGGAGTTTATTCCCATCAGTAGCACGGCACATTTAAAAGCCATTCCCGTATTCTTGGGGTGGGGCGATCCTGGAGTTGCCTTTTCCGCCGTGATTCAGTTGGGTAGTTTGGCAGCGGTACTAACTTATTTTTGGTCGGATATCAGTCAAATCACCAGGGGCATGATTAAAGCGGTTCGCACTTCGGACTATAATTCTCAAGATTTTTGGTTAGCGGTGGGGATTGTCATCGGCACAATTCCTCTGGTTACTTTGGGGTTAATCTTAAAAGTTTTAGAGCCTCCTTTTTATGAAACTACCCTGAGAAGTATGACTTCTATTGCCATTGTGTCTATTGTCATGGCGGGATTATTAGCTTTTGCGGAGACGGTAGGAAATCAAAAGCGAGATTTTCAAGATCTGTCCCTCAAAGATGGCATTGTGCTGGGTTTGGCTCAAGCCTTGGCAATTGTCCCTGGAGCATCCCGTTCTGGCTCAACGATGACCTTTGGTTTGTTTAGTAATCTAGACCGGGCGACCGCAGCTCGATTTTCTTTTCTTTTGGGTATCCCGGCGATCGCCATCTCTGGGTTAGTGGAGTTAAAAGATATGCTTGATGGCACTGCTCCTAGTCCAGGATCAGTGGTTTTAATGGGGGGGTTAATCTCCTCGGCAGTGTTTTCTTATTTAGCAGTCGCCTGGTTATTAGCATTTCTGAAGCGAAGAAGTACCTGGGTCTTTGTTTGGTATCGATTAGGATTTGGGGTGTTTATCCTCGGGGCTTTAGCTCTGGGATGGATTAAAGGATAGATAATTATAAATACATTTATAAATACATTGAAGACATCTAATAAAATAAGATAAGTAAATGAGTTTAGCGACCCTGCAACCAGCTAAAATTAGCCGTGTCTTACCAAATTCGATCGCTGAAGAAATTGGGTTTGAGGTTGGGGATGCGATCGTTTCCATTAACCAGACTCAACCACGGGATCTAATTGATTACCTTTTTCTCTGTAGCGATGAATATCTTGAACTAGCAGTTATCGATACCGCAGGAGAGCTGCATCAGATTGAGATTGATAAGGATTACGATGATGATTTGGGACTAGAGTTTGAAACGGCTTTATTTGATGGTCTAATCCAGTGTAATAATCACTGTCCTTTTTGCTTTATCGATCAGCAGCCGCCTGGTAAGCGGCAAAGTCTTTACTTGAAAGATGATGACTATCGTCTCAGCTTTTTATATGGTAGTTATCTAACCCTCACCAACCTGACGGAAAAAGAATGGCAACGCATTGAACAGATGCGCCTGTCCCCCCTCTTCGTCTCGGTACACGCCACTGAGCCAACCCTAAGAACTCGACTCCTCAAAAACGAGCGGGCGAGATTAATTATGTCTCAACTGGAATGGTTCCAGTCGAAGCGTTTGCAAATTCATGCTCAAGTAGTCGTCTGTCCTGGGATTAATGATGGCGAACACCTAACCAGAACTTTATTAGATTTAGCCACTTTTCATCAGGGAGAAGTTCCTGCCGTTGCCTCGGCAGCAGTTGTGCCTGTGGGTTTAACCCGCTTTCGACCCCCAGAAGATGAACTTGTCCCTGTCAGTCAACAACAAGCGATCGCCGTAATCGCACAGGTACAGCAATTACAAGAGCAGTTTAAACAACAGTTTGGCAGTACTTTTGCTTGGCTGGCGGATGAATGGTTTCTCATTGCCCGTCAAGATATTCCCCCAGAATCCCACTACGAAGACTATCCCCAAATTGGTAATGGAGTGGGTTCCATTCGGTTATTCCTCAAGCAATTTCAGCAGACTGCTCAAGAGCTTTTGCCTGAGGCGATCGCTTCTCCTCGTCGTTTTACTTGGGTGGTCGGGAATGCCGTGAAACAGGCATTTCAACCTTTAGTCGCTCAACTAAATCAGGTAAAGGGTTTAGAGATTAAGTTAGTGGCATTAAATAGCCAATATTGGGGACAGGAAATCACCGTCACGGGTTTATTAACAGGACAAGATCTGATCACGGGTTTATCAACGCAAGATTTAGGAGATGGAGTTTTATTGCCAACTCTCATGTTGAAGCAGGATGACACCAAATTTCTGGACGATCTCACCCTAGAAGATGTGAGTCAGCAATTAGCCATCCCCATTTTTCCCATCAAGGATGTAGCAGAATTAGTTAAGCAATGTTTAGCCGATCAGGATTCTTAATTACTGATGTTAAGCAACTTACAGCAGTTTTCAATTGAGTAGACACATTAATTTATCGAAGTAATGGGTAATGGGTAATGGATTCTATCCAACTGAAATTCGCTGTAAGTAAAAACTGTAAGAAAAACTCTTTTCCCTTTTCCCTTTTCCCCTTTCCCAGCCTAAGCAGATTAATTTGTTTCTTAGGATTTAATCATAATCAAACCCCAAAATTTCGTTAGGATAAAAGCTAAAGTCCAAAATTAATCTATGACCCAAACGTCTCAAACGATTGAACTGCCCGATAGCCAAAGTGCGATCGCGCTAGCGGGAAATCGAGAGCAAAATCTCCAATTTCTGGCGCGACATACGGGAGTTACCCTAGTTTTGCGGGGACAAGATTTACTCCTCCAGGGTCAAGAAAAAGCAGTGGAACGTTGTGCCAAAGCCATTAGAACTCTAGAACCCTTGTGGTCTTTAGGTAAACCTCTATATGAACCAGATATCTTAACCGCATTTCAGGCGATCGATACTGGTAGAACTGAAGAATATAATGACCTGCAAAGTAATATTTTGGCTCGCACAAAAAGAGGCGAGATTATTCGCGCTAAAACCTTCAAACAAAAGCAATATGTCAAGGCAATTCAAAAATCTGATATTACCTTTGGCGTTGGCCCCGCCGGGACGGGCAAAACTTTTCTGGCAGCAGTGTTGGCGGTCAAGGCTCTGTTGAGTGATGAATGCGATCGCATTATTTTGACTCGTCCAGCGGTAGAAGCAGGAGAAAAGCTGGGATTTTTACCAGGGGACTTGCAGGAGAAAGTGAATCCTTTTTTGCGTCCTCTGTATGATGCCTTATACGAGTTTATTGATGCCGAAAAAATTCCCGATTTGATGGAACGGGGCAAAATCGAAGTGGCACCCCTAGCATATATGCGGGGACGTACCCTCTCCAATGCTTTTGTGATCGTCGATGAGGCACAAAACACTACCCCTGCCCAATTAAAAATGGTGTTAACTCGTTTGGGCTTTGGCTCAAAAATGGTGGTCACAGGAGATATCACCCAGACAGACTTACCTGACCATCAGGATTCGGGCTTGATTGTCTCTCGTCGAATTTTACGCAATGTTGAGGGGATTGCTTTTTGTGAATTGACCCAGGCGGATGTAGTACGCCATCCTTTAGTCCAAAAAATAGTAGCCGCTTACGAGCGTTATGAGGGTTGATTAGGGCTAATTAACAGTGGCGTTGCTGAATTAAAATATGAAGAATAAAATTTTTCATTAATGAAGATATTTTAAAAAGCTAATAGCTAATAGCTGAGAGCTAATAGCTATATGCGAAGCGGTATCCTTTAGGACGAACAGTAATACTATCAAGTTTATACCTGGATTCAGCAACGCCTTAGCAGTTAATAAGCTTAACTTATCTTATAAATTTTCATAGAAAATCAGCCTAGTTGAATTGATCTGTGACTTAATACATATAGAGAGAATTTAGATTGTTGAGGGAAAACTAATGGAAGGACAAGGGGTAAAAATTGGCAGTACCGCAATTATTTGGAGTTTAGCTACAGGAATGATGGCGATTTCAATTCCCATCGTTAAAATGACCGAAACGGGAATTATTTTGCCCCTTGCGGTAGTTATTGGTGTTAGCTTAAGCACTATTGCTATTTGGTTAAGTAGCTGGTTTTCTTGAGCTATGATGCAAATTCAGAGCTATTAGTCAATTATTAGCCACTTAATTAACCACATTATTAACTACATTGTCATCCAGAACAGCCCATGAAATAATTAGGTTTGGCAACGCAAATTTAGCATTGTAAATCTAGCTAATAAGCGATTAAGCTCCTTGGGGGCGATCGCGTCCCTCGTAATCTTATGAAATGCCCTGGGCAAACTAGCTGCCAAAATTGAGTTACTTTATATCAGCATCTAACTACTGCACAATCCGCCAAGTCTAGAGAATAATAAGTCCATGACCTCTGCCACAGCTCAAATACCTAGTCTCGATCTATCTCAAGTTAATCAACAGTTAGCCAACTCTGAAGCTTCATCGATTGTGGAGTGGAGTGCCAAAACCTTTGGAGAAGGTTTAATCATGAGTACTAGCTTTGGTATTCAAGCCGCAGTGATGCTTCATTTGGTGACTCAAATTATTCCCAAAATTCCCATAATTTGGGTGGATACAGGTTATCTACCCCCTGAAACTTATAAATTCGCTGATAGTCTAGCCGCAAGATTGGATCTCAATCTGCAGATCTATCAATCAACCATGTCTCCTGCACGGATGGAGGCAATTCATGGCAAGCTTTGGGAACAGGATGATGTGGAAGCTTTTAATCTATACGATCGCATTCGCAAAGTAGAACCAATGCAGCGAGCATTAAAAGAATTACAAGCCACTGCTTGGCTGGCGGGGCTAAGAAGCAAACAAACTGACCACCGCGAAAGTTTGCATCGAATCGATCGCCAAGATGAGCTTTATAAAATTCATCCTATTCTGGATTGGAACGCCAAAGATATCTATCTCTATTTGGTTAAATACGATCTCCCCTATCATCCATTCTTTGATAAAGGATATGTTACCGTCGGTGACTGGCATTCTAGTCGCCCATTAACTGCTGATGACAATAACGATAGAGATACCCGTTTTCGGGGTTTAAAACAAGAATGCGGCTTGCATCTACCTCAAACTCCAGGAGAAGCAGAAAGTCTCAATTCTAGTAGTCTTTGAATTGGCTATTTGTCATAAGCTAGATAAATATAAATAGATTGGGGATATGGGGACAAAAAACTTTAATTTCCCTAAATCCCCGACGCGAAGCTAAGGCTCGTTTTAGGTGTGAAGATTCATACCCAAAAGCCGCCGCTAGTCCTTTAGGATAAATCTTGCTGGTTTTTTATCTCAGAATTAAGACTGGGAAGAACTCTTAGCATAACTATGAGTTTCAGACACATCTCCATCTAGACAAATCGATGTTCCGTAACTAGCCCAAACATTTTTACCATCAGCAAAGGCATAAGCTTCCGCTGTACCATCAGCAAAGGCATAAGCTTCCACTTGCAATTTTTTGCCCCAGAAATTTTTGAAGTCAAAGCTACAGAATTTTATTTGTTTTCCTCCCATAACTTCATCGTGATCAGCAAGAACCTCTAGGCAAGGCAAATTATCAATAATCATCAACTTTCCTCCTAATATTTAACGCAAAGTTTCAACGACAAAAAATTCCACACTCACCGATTTCTCAGGAACAAAGGAACACCTCAGAGTGATTTTTAAAAGTTGGCGATCGCTAGATGCAACGACAGCTTCTTTCACTTAAATCAATCAAAAACAGAGAGTTTTTCAAATTTTCAAAGCAGAAAATTGCCAGTACATCATTCCAGCACAAGCTTTGGAACTGTGAAAACAATTCTCATTTTTGTTACTATAAACCTGTAACAACTCAGTCCTTTAATTAACTAATTATTTTTTCTGAGCGAGTTGTTTGATATTTTGACGAGAATTATATTGAGTACAAAACTTGTGCTCTCTACACGTATTATATTCTATATAAGCGGTCGTAAAAATGTTTTTTATTTTTTCTTAATAATATTCAAAAAGTTTTTCTTGGCAATTGTTTATAGTGTTTATAAGGAAATGGATAGCATAACATATATACAAATTATCAAAAAAAATCTGCCAGAATGGCATTTTAAATTTCAATTCTATGTTAGTAGAAGCTATAGAAAAAGTAACTTGAGTCAATTGTTATCATCTCTTATAGCTCTTTAAGCTATATGCTAGATTATTTTTTTTGAGCTGTCAGAAAATATTTGCTGATAATGAGATCGCCTAAAAGTAATACTCTTTCGATCTGAGCTACAAGATAGTTAATATTTATTTAAACGAGTCAATTTTACTAAGACAGTTAACAAAAAGATTTGGTCTTTATTGACGAAGGAAGAGTGAATTTAGCCTTAAACGAGAACTAGTGAAAATTACGCAGCCTGACTTTATCGAATAGTTGCAACAAGTTTCGACAGAAGAAAAAACTGATATAACCAAAGTAAAAGTTGAAAGTAAAGGTTGAGAAGTATGTACGATGGATAACAATCACACTACTCTGATGACTGACGAAGATTGGATCGATGCAGGAAAAGCTGATGCTTGGGCAGGAAAACCCAAACATCCTCCAGAACAAGACCCCCAAGCGGCAAGTCTGTACGAATTGGGCTACTGTGAAGGAGCAATAGAGCGATCGCCCATCAAGGTGAGAGAAAAGTAAATAACTCCGAATTCCCAACCATAGAGGATATAATTGATTTTTAATTTATGCAGAAGTAACTATGAACAAGAGATTACTCACTACCCTCGGTTGTTCAGGATCTGTTGCCTTTTCTTTACTAGGGACAAATTCCGTCAGTGCGAAAGAATATGTTTTCACTGCTCCGGAAGCTGAGCAGGAGATGGCGGAGATTCCTGCTAGCAAAACTGATTATCCTTTTGCCGATTGTAACTGTGATGGGTATGATGCTGAAACCGCAGCGAAAATAGACCGAGAGGGAGACAAGGCGGTGCAACTTTATGGCTGTGACTGTGCTGGCTGTCGCAACCTGGTTCGCAATCTTAATTCCGACCAACCTCAATCATAACGTTGCGTCCGCTGCTTCCCTTTTCCCCTTTCCCTCTTAGAAAGCTCGTTCATTATGATTTGTGGAAGGAGTGCATATTAGTTACAGCTAGTCTTGATGTCTGGGATTCTTTCTCCTGCATTGTCAGTGAGATATGCTGTCAATACAATCTTGCCTGACTTGGTTACTTTAATGCCCCTAGCAGGCTGTATTTTTCCCTGACTGGTTTCTAGCGGTTGAGGAACGCTAGCTTGAGCAGGATTTTCATTGCTAATATTCTCGGAATTTAAGGGGGTATCTGGTGCGGG
>JBJOPG010000063.1:0-17544 GCA_046050865.1 Cyanobacteriota bacterium | reverse complement strand
GCTCATCACAAAAGGATTGGCAGGATGGTCATAGATCTCAGCAGGAGTGCCAATTTGCTCAATTCTTCCCTGGTTCATCACCACAATTTTGTCCGCTACAGCCATTGCTTCTTCCCGATCATGGGTAACAAAAATACTGGTTAAATGTACTTCATCATGGAGACGGCGCAACCAGTTGCGTAATTCTAAGCGGACTTTGGCAGAGCCACCCGTTGTCTTTGACCACCAGAAAGTTGACTGGGATAGCGATCGCCAAAACCTTCCAGTTGAATTAACTCCAATAGTTCGTTGACTCTCTGTTTGATGACTTTACGAGACTTTTTGCGAATATCTAGCCCAAAGGAAATATTTTGTCTGACAGTAAGGTGTTTGAACAAAGCATAGTGTTGAAACACAAAACCAATATTGCGATTTTTAATATCCAGATTAGTCGTATCGCGATTATTAATGTGAATTCTACCTTGATCGGGAGTTTCCAAACCAGCGATCGCTCTAAGTAAAGTAGATTTGCCAGAACCAGAAGGGCCAAGTAAAGCGACGAGTGTTCCCGGCTCAACATTTAAATTGATGTTAGACAAAGCTTGGAAATTACCAAAATTTTTGGATACTTGGCTGACTGTAATACTCATAAAAAGTAAATTAAGTAATGTTAGTTAAGGTTTAACTGGAGTTACTGATTGGAGACTGGTCGCTTTGATTAGGTTATTGCTGGTTCTTAAAGATATCGAGGAGTTTAAACAAAATTACTCCTTGTAAATCTACTTGCATGCAATCTTAGCTGATTTCAAAATGATTTGCAATACATTCCTGATTTTATTTTGATTAATTACTGTTCTTTAGAGAATAATCTTCAAAGAATATTTTTGTGTTTTGTTTTGGTTTCGAGTATTTCCTTGAAAATTAGAGTTAATACCCCTAAAGAAGCTAAAATCGCTGCCGCACCAAAAGCAGATTCCGCCTGATAGTTTTTATACGCCTGTTCGACGAAAATGGGTAGAGTGGCTGTCTTGCCCAAAATACTTCCTGAAACCACCGATACTGCGCCAAATTCCCCCATTGCCCTGGCGTTGGTGAGCAAAACACCATATAGTAAACCCCAACGAATATTCGGCAAGGTGACCCGAGCAAAAACTTGCCAATCACTTGCTCCCAAGGTGCGAGCGGCGATTTCTTGGTCTTCACCAATTTCTTCGAGAATGGGAATGACTTCCCGAGCGACAAAAGGTAGGGTGACAAAAGCAGTAGCCAGGACAATTCCTGGGATAGCAAACAGAATTTTCAGGTTGATACTTTCTAGTAGATTGCCGAGCCAGCCATTTTTGCCGTAGAGGAGAACAATAGTTAACCCTGCAACCACTGGAGAGATGGAAAATGGCAAGTCAATGATGCTCAGTAACAATGTACGACCGCGAAACTGATTGCGCCCAATTACCCACGCCGCACAGAGACCAAAGATTGTATTGAGGGGCACAGCGATCGCCGTAACAATCAGAGTTAAGATCGTTGCCTGCCAAAAATCCCGTTGGTTGATGGAAGTTAAAAAGACGTTAATACCTTGATGGAAGGCTTCATAGAAGATGGCGATCGCAGGAATTAATAATAATAATGCTAAATAAAGTAAAGCGATAGAAAATAAAATAGCCGATATAGCTGATTTTTTTGGTTTAGCGAGCATAACGACGACTCCACTGTTGTAAAAGATTGATAAGCACCAAGAGCAATAAAGAAACCAACAGCAGCACTGTCCCAATTACTGTTGCTCCAGCGTAGTCATATTGTTCTAATTTTTGGAACACTAAAACAGGGGCAATTAAATCTTTGAAAGGAATACCCGAAGTTACCATAACGACAGAACCATATTCTCCCACCGCTCGAGAGAAACCCAAAGCCGTTCCCGTTAAAATTGGTGGAATTAGGGGCGGTAAAATCACCTTCCAAAAAGTTTGGGAGTTTGATGCCCCTAAAGACCAAGCAGCCTGTTCAATTTCTGGCTCTAGTTCTAGCAACACTGGTTGTAAAGTACGGACGATAAACGGCAAAGAAATAAACAACATCGCTACGAATACCCCCAGTCTAGTAAAAGCAATTTTGATGCCCATCGGCGCAAACAACTGTCCGATCCAACCGTTGTGACTATAAATAGTGGCTAAAACTAAACCAGCTACAGAGGTAGGCAAAGCAAAGGGAATATCGATCGCCGCGTCGATAATTTTTTTACCAGGAAATTGATAACGGACTAAAATCCAAGCAATCAGGGTTCCCATAATGCCATTGATGATTCCCGCAACTAAAGCCGTCACAAAAGTAACTTCGTAAGCTGACAAGGCAACAGGGTCAGTAGCAATGCGCCAAAATTCACTAGTGCCAATGGTTAAGGATTTAGTGATTAGGGCTGCCAAAGGCAAAAGGAGAATGAAACTTAAGTAACTAATGGTTACTATCCAAGGAAGAGAAAGGCGACGGGTTTTGCCTTCTTGCTGCTTGACTTTTAATTTTGGCGATATGGAACTAGTCATTGTTTTAGATGCTTACGAAATTATGCCGACGGAATTGACAAATATTTTTGGACTCCCAGTTTCTGCCAACAAGCGATGGTTAAAGACAAGTCTGGCAATGCCCCCGAAGCTTCTACTAAATACCAGTCCGCCCCATCCCCATTAATCCCTGATAACTTAGAAATAATCTTTAAATCCACTGGAATTACCTTGCCTATATCTAATAATGCCGAGGTCGAAAAATTTTGCTGGGGGGTTTGGAGCGCTATTTTAATGTTGAAAAGCTTAATCTTGTTGCCGTAGTCTTGTAGATTCAATTTTGGAAATTTCATCATTGCACCTAAATGCTTTTAAGGAATAAGGTTTAAGCGGAATTAGAAACAAAATTTGGCTCGAATATTTTTAGTTATTATCTTCAGTTATTTTTAGCGATCGCCTATTGCCCGAGATCTTTAAGACTGATCACAGTCAGAACTTATTTCTGATTGATTTTGCTCATCATCTTGTCAAACCCGGCTCCATCATCAAAAAATTGCTTTTGGATTTTATCCCAACCACCTAAATCTTCGATGGTAAATAGTTTCTTAATCGGCGGATATTGTTGAGCAAATTCTTTGCTGACTTGAGAATCGATGGGACGAAAACCAACCTGAGCAAACTCTTTTTGGGCTTCTGGAGTAAAGAGAAATTCGCTAAAAGCTTGAGCAACTTCTCTGGTGCCATGTTTATCAACGTTGGCATCTACTACCGCCACGGGACTATCAATGGAAATGTTGTAATCAGTGGGAATAAAGTAGGGTAGCTCTTCACCTTTCTGTTTTGCCAGTAAAACTTCGTTTTCGTAATTGATTAAGACATTACCCTGTTGCTGCTGATAGAAGACATCACTCGCTTCGCGGGCATCTTTGGGCAACACGGGAACCTTGGCAAAGATTTTTTCAGTGAAGTCGGCTGCTGCTTGATCAGCTCCCCCTGCTTGAGTAACAGAACCCCAAAGAGCTAAATAATTCCATCTGGCACCACCGGAAGTTTTAGGATTGGCGGTAATTACTTCAACACCATCATTGGCTAAATCTGACCATTTAGATATTTTGACCGTATCATCTCGCTTAACGATCGCCGCTACGGATTTATGGACAATCGATTTATTCGGTAATTCTTGTTCCCAATTGGGTTGGATTAATCCTGCTTCTTCAATTTTTTTAGTATCTAAGGCTAAAGCTAAGGCAACAACATCAGCTTCCAAACCATCGATGACCGCGCGGGTTTGTGAACCAGAACCGCCGTAACTCTGTTCAATAATTACATCTTGTCCAGTTTTGGCTTTCCATTGTTCGACAAACTTAGGAATGATTTTTTCATAGGCGCTTTGAGTAACAGCATAAGAAACTAGAGTCAGCTTGGCTTCTTCCGGTTCTTGAGCTTGCGCCTGACTATCTTGACTAGCTTTGTCTGGGGAAGCAGAACAACTAGTGATCACGCCACTAGCAAACATTCCTACTAACATCCAACCCATAAACTGCTTCTTGTCAATCATAAATAATTATTGCGACTTGTTTTACTTGAGATACAATCTTATACGATTATTAATTGAATCGCAATACATTTGCAAAACATTCTGGCGCAAATTAATTTTCAAATTAATTAATATGTGCCATCAAAAGCTCGTTACTTTAGCAAAATAGAAAGATAGCGATCGCCTTTTGTTGTTATGACCCAATGATATTTTCAGATGAAATTGCCAAATATTTTTTGACACCAAGTTCCTGCCAACAAGCTATTGTCAAAGATAAATTGTCAAATGTCCCAGAAGCTTCTACTAAATACCAGTCATGGTGATCTCGATTAATTCCTGGTAACTTAGAAATAACTTCTAAATCTACTTTCATCACTTTAGCCATATTCAATAACTTCAAATTAAAATGATTTTGCTGGGGAGTTTGCAGAGCTAATTTAATTTTGAAAAGTTTAATTTTGCTACAGTATTGTTGTGGATTCAATTTTTGGTCTTTCATGATTGCACCTAAAGGTTTTAAATAGTATGCATCTAGGACTTATTGAATTCTCATAGGGAATAAGTCCTAGAATCGACGGTTAAAATTATTGTTGGTTGATTCTGCTCATCATCTTGTCAAACCCGGCTCCATCATCAAAAAACTGCTTTTGAATTTTATCCCAGCCACCTAAATCTTCGATGGTAAATAGTTTTGTGACCTGAGGATATTGTTGAGCAAATTCTTGGGCGACTTGAGGGTCAATAGGACGAAAACCAACTTGAGCAAATTCTTTTTGGGCTTCTGGAGTAAAGAGAAATTCGCTAAAAGCTTGAGCAACTTCTCTAGTGCCATGTTTATCAACATTGGCATCTACTACCGCCACGGGACTATCAATGGAAATGTTGTAATCAGTGGGAATAAAGTAGGGTAGCTCTTCACCTTTCTGTTTTGCCAATAAAACTTCGTTTTCGTAATTGATTAAGACATTACCCTGTTGCTGCTGATAGAAGACATCACTCGCTTCGCGGGCATCTTCGGGCAACACGGGAACCTTGGCAAAGATTTTTTCAGTGAAGTCGGGTGCTGCTTGATCAGTTCCCCCCGCTTGAGTGACAGAACCCCAAAGAGCCAAATAATTCCATCTGGCACCACCCGAAGTTTTAGGATTGGCGGTAATTACTTCAACACCGTCATTGGCTAAATCTGACCATTTAGATACTTTGACCGTATCATCCCGCCTAACGATCGCCGCTACGGATTTATGGACAATTGATTTATTGGGTAATTCTTGTTCCCAATTGGGTTGAATCAATCCTGCTTCTTCAATTTTTTTTGTATCTAAAGCTAATGCCAAAGCAACGACATCGGCTTCCAAACCATCAATAACAGCGCGGGTTTGTGAACCAGAACCACCATAGCTCTGCTCAATAACTACATTTTGTCCAGTTTTGGCTTTCCATTGTTCGACAAACTTAGGAATGATTTTCTCATAGGCGCTTTGAGTAACGGCATAAGACACTAATGTCAGTTGCACCTCTTCTGGCTCTTGGGCTTGAGCTTGGTTATTGGTAGAGAAACTAGCGATCGCACCACTAGCAATTACTCCTGCTAACACCCAACCCATAAACTGCTTGCTGTCAATCATAATTTATTCAACTTATTTTTAAGAAATTCAATCTTACACGAAGACTAAATGAATTGTAATACATTTACAAAACATTTGAGTTTACATTTAATTTGAAAACTGTGTAAAAAAATAAATTCGATTGCAGTGGCGGACTGCGATCGTCAAGAATAATAGTTAATAAGTTGAAGCAAGTTAATCCGAAAACTGCATTTATCGAAAACTACTATGGCAGATCTTCCATACCTGAGCGGTAGCGACATCCGCGACAAATTCTTAAAGTTCTACGAAACAAGAGCGCACAAAATATTGCCTAGTGCATCTTTAATTCCTGAAGACCCTACGGTAATGTTAACCATTGCAGGCATGTTACCGTTTAAGCCAATTTTCCTGGGACAGCGTAAAGCACCACAACCCCGTGCCACCAGCTCCCAAAAATGCATCCGCACCAACGATATTGAAAATGTGGGACGTACCGCCAGACATCATACTTTTTTCGAGATGTTGGGTAACTTTAGTTTTGGCGATTACTTTAAAGAGCAGGCGATCGCCTGGGCATGGGAGCTTTCCACACAGGTTTATGGTATTCCAGCCGCACGCATTGTCCCTAGTGTTTATCACGATGATGATGAAGCCTTTGAGATTTGGCGAGATCAAATAGGTATTCCTGAGCATCGTATTCAGCGGATGGGAGAAGACAACTTTTGGCAATCAGGGATAACTGGGCCTTGTGGCACTAGTTCAGAATTATTCTATGATTTTCATCCCGAACTGGGGGATGAGCAAATTGATTTGGAAGATGACAGCAGATTTATCGAGTTTTATAATTTGGTATTTATGCAGTACAACAAAGATGCCGCAGGTAATCTTACCCCCCTCGAAAACAAGAATATTGATACGGGGTTGGGTTTAGAGCGGATGGCGCAAATCCTTCAGCAAGTACCCAGTAACTATGAAACGGATTTAATTCTCCCGATTATTCAGACGGCTAGTTCCATTGCGGGAATAGAATATAGCCAAGCAGATGACCAGACCAAAATATCTCTCAAGGTAATTGGCGACCATGTTCGGGCGGTGGTGCATATGATTGCCGATGGCATCACAGCTTCAAATACTGATCGCGGTTATATTCTTCGTCGTCTCATCCGTCGAGTAATTCGTCACGGCAGATTGATTGGGATTGAAGGAAATTTTATTGACCAGGTGGCAGAAACAGCGATCACTCTTTCAGAGTCAGCCTACCCCCAGGTTCGTGAGCGGACAGAAGTGATCAAAAGTCAGCTACAGCGAGAAGAATCACAATTTTTGAAAACTTTAGCCAGGGGAGAAAAACTCTTGGCTAATATCCTTGCCAAAACCGCTGATTCGTCCACCAGTCAGATATCGGGGGCAGATGCTTTTGAGCTTTATGATACTTATGGTTTTCCCTTAGAATTAACCCAAGAAATTGCGGAAGAACAAGGACTAAAGGTTGATCTTGAAGGCTTTGAGCGAGAAATGGAATTGCAGAAAACCCGTTCTCAAGATTCCCATGAGGCGATCGACCTGACAACGCAAAATGCCTTGGGAGAGATAGTGATCGCGAGTAAGGAAACCAGCTTCTTAGGTTACAGTAAATTTGTCACCCAGTCCCAGATTATGGGTCTTGTGGTTATTAGTCAGGATGAAGGTAGGGACGTTTCAGGTAAGGGCGAATGTCCTAAAGGATTCGCCCCTACAGCGGCGGCTGGCGATCGCATTCAGATTGTGCTCGATCAAACCCCTTTTTATGGTGAATCTGGGGGGCAAATTGGCGATCGTGGGTATTTCTCGGGGGATGATGTCTTAATTCGGATTGAGGATGTGCAGAAAGAAGGTAATATTTTTGTCCATCAGGGGAAGGTCGAACGGGGCACTATTAAGGTAGGAGATATAGTTAACGCCACGATAGATCGCGCTTGTCGCCGTCGAGTACAAGCAAATCATACCGCCACTCATTTATTGCAGGCTGCTCTCAAGAAAATCGTGGATGACTCCGTGTCACAAGCGGGTTCCTTGGTCAACTTTGATCGCCTAAGGTTTGACTTTAATTCTCCTCGTGCCTTGACCGCCGAGGATGTGCAGCAGGCAGAAGAGTTAGTTAATACATGGATCTCGGAAGCTCACGAAGCTGAAATCCAGGTTATGCCCATCGCCGAAGCTAAAGCTAAAGGCGCAACAGCCATGTTTGGGGAAAAATATGGAACGGAAGTGCGGGTCATTGATTTTCCAGGCGTTTCCATGGAACTCTGTGGCGGTACTCATGTTACCAATACAGCAGAAATTGGCGTATTTAAAATCATCTCGGAAACAGGTATTGCTTCAGGAATTAGGAGAATCGAAGCCGTAGCGGGAGCGGCTATCTTGGATTATCTAAATGTCAGGGAGCAGGTGGTTAAAGAATTGAGCAGTACTTTTAAAGTTAAGCCCGAAGAAATTAGCGATCGCGTTAACAGTCTCCAGAATGAATTAAAAGCTACCCAAAAAGAATTAGAAGCAGCCAAACAAGAACTGGCACTAGCCAAATCAGATAGCCTGCTATCTCAGGCAGAAAAAGTCGGCGACTATCAGATTTTAGTAGCAAATATGGGAGATATGGATGCCAAATCCCTCCAGTCTGCTGCCGAAAGATTACAGCAAAAATTAGGAGAAGCTGCGGTGGTGATTGCCTCTGTTCCCTCAGAAGGCAAAGTCAGCTTAGTGGCAGCCTTTAGCCAGAAAGTAATCAAAGAAAAACAGTTACAGGCTGGTAAATTCATCGGGGCGATCGCCCAAATTTGTGGTGGTGGCGGCGGCGGTAGACCAAATCTAGCCCAAGCAGGGGGTCGAGATGGCAGCAAATTAGATGAGGCTTTGGCTGCTGCCAAACAACAGTTAATTGATGGTTTAAATTGAATACGCTTGATGTGAATTAGCTTCGTTTTAAATGAACTAGTTCTTAGCTTCTAGCTTCTAGCTTTTAGCTATCAACGTGGTAATTCGTGAATTTCTTGTTGCACTGGACTTTGCTCAGTTTCAGAGGATTCTCGTGGACTAGCTTTTGGTTTCTTTTCTTGTAGCTCGTCATCAATTTTTAAAATCGGGGTTGATTTTTCCGTGGGTAAAAAATAAAGCTGTTCTCTACCCTGTTGAAAAAACTGCCGAGAGCCACTGTTGGGATCAAAAAATGTTCCAGATGGTTGACTTGTTCTAGCTTCGTTGTTTTGAAGGGGAAAATTTCCCAATTCGGGGGATGGTGAAGTTTGACCATTGCCTGGGTTACTAGCGAGGAAGATGCTAGGTATGACCAGCAGATGTAAAAAAGTAGGTGTAATTAATTTGAACATAAGAGAAGTAGAGGACTTGGGGACTAGCAATCCTTCGATTTATTCAGGGTGGTTGACGGCAACTAAGGTTGATAGATCTAAATCGAATTTATCTGCAATTTGTCTCAGGATATTCTGTTGTTCCAAGGTAATGTTTCCCTGAGCAATAGCGATGTCATAGCATCGGTGGAGAGCTAAAGGGGCAAACTCAGGAATCAATTGTTGCAGTAATGCCGACAAGTCATGGCGTTGTTTAAGATTAACCCCAATAGTCTCCACCGATGAAGGAAATGCTGTTTTTGCCTTCTTCAAGGCTTCTGTCCAGTCTTGTTCGGGGTAACTTACCTGTACCATATGCGCCAAGATCCGTTCCATCACCTTCGACTGTTGTAAAGCTACTTGCCAATCTGTATCCGTTTGAGATTGTAGAGCTAAAATATCTGCATTGGCAATTTTTCCTTGATAGAAGCGACAGGCAGTTTGCCCCAAAACATACAACATGGCTGCATTGGTCGAGGCACCCACCACTGCGCCGATCCCAGGAATAATTTCCACCACGCTTAAACCTGTTTTTAAGACATCAGCACCCAAGGATAAGGCAAAGATCGCTAAAACTTCTCCTCTTCTGGCGGATTCATTAAGGTCTAGGTTATAAGCCGCGGCAATTTCATACACCATCTCCGTTTGAAGTTTGGTGGTGGCAATTAATTCGATTCCCAAAAAGAGTGCAGCAATGGGCGGGATAATATTGGTTATTAAACCTAAGCGTCCACCTGACCAGGTTTTCTGGATAATTAAACGTTGGGCAATTTGATGAGGGGTTTCCTGGGGATATTGCGATCGCATTTCCTCAACCACACTCTGTACCTTTGCTGTATTTACTTTGCCCAAAAAGGTCATGAGCCAGTCGATGCCAATGATCTTATCTGCGGCTTGAATCACAGGATTAGCTGCAATCGCATCTAATGTCTGTCCTGTAGATATCGTGGTTTTCTCTAATATTTTTTGCGTTTCTGCCGCCCAAGTTGCCGTGAGATTGCCTACGGTAGAAATTACTTCAGTGATGAAATTAGTTGGAGAATTCATGTTAGATACAGGGAAATTATGATTAACGTCTAGGGTAAATTAGTCTAATCTAAGTATTAATTTACTAACATCATACCTAAGGAACTTTTATCTCAAGCTCGCTAAAGATTTTGAATCTGTATTGAATCTGCACAAGACGTCATCCAAGAATCGTACAAAATAAATTGTCTGGTAAATAATTTAATTTATGTGTCAGGCGATCGCTCTTGCCATCCTACAAATAATCAGGTTGAATAACCTACTTTTTAGCAATAGCATCAAGGCGGTTTTAAAACAGAATGTTTCTGATAGAAATAGCGCTCATTTTTAATTACTTAATGATAACTTTAATTGTTTTTAGCTACTAAGACATACTTTTGAAAATGATTTGTCTGCAATGTTCTACACCCCTCTGAAAACCTGTAGAATAAAGACTCTGATTGCTTTGGTCAATGTTTTTATTGTTCAAAACCTACTTTTAATCTTCTATTTCTAAGACTATTTTATTTATCAATAAATATTTTAAAAACTGGTATAATACTCGAAGTAGCATGAGTGCTTTTGTAAATCAAAATAAGCATTTATCTCAGACATTTAGTCTTAAATTATAGCCTTAGAATAAATTCAAAGAGGAGTTTTTATGAAATTAACTAACTTAACTGCTGGCACAATTCTCGCTCTTGCCGTCGCTTTACCGACTGGTCAAGTATTGAGTCAAGCACCAGAAACAACTGTAAATACAAAAGCCAGCCAAACAGAGCAGAATATCGATCAGGCTGGAGGAAACTTACAGGGTGCCGATAATACAACAACAGAAACTACCGTGGTGGACGACCTTCAGGGTGCCGATAATACAACAACAGAAACTACCGTGGTGGACGACCTCCAGGACACTGGTAACACAGTAGATACAACTGTTGACAATACCACTGAAAACCCAGAAGCAACCACGGTGGATGACCTCCAAGACACTGGTAACACAGTAGAAACCACTGTTGACAATACCACTGAAAACCCAGAAGAAACTGCGGTGGATGACCTCCAGGACGCTAGTAACACAGTAGAAACCACTGTTGACAATATAGGAGAAGAACCAGTAGAGGCAATTACTACTGAACCAGAAGAAATTGTTGACCAGGTAGTAGAAACTGATGCAGTTGTTGAAGAGAAATTTAACTGGGATTGGTTAGGTTTGCTTGGCTTACTAGGACTATTTGGTTTGACAGGTAAAAATAGAAAGACCGAAGTGGCACATCGCAATTTAGGAGTAGGATCGGCGACAGACACTAACGGCATTAACCATGAAGTCAACGATACTGATGTTAATAACATCAGTAACAATGTCCACAAATAGACAACCTAGATGATGTAGATACTTTCTTGCAGATTGGATTAGCAATCAATATATAACTAACTCTCTGCAATCATCAGGGTTATGAGTTCAGGTCAGATTAAGCCTCTGACCTGCTTTCTACTAAAACATTTCAGCCTGCCAAACTCGAAAACTCGCTCGCTCTTTTTTTCAGTAACTTCATTGCTTTGTTATTAATTTGTCGTACCCTTTCTCTGCTGACACCACAAACATCACCAATCTGCTCGTAGGTCATCATTTTGCCATCATTTAAGCCATATCGCAAAATAATGACATCTCTTTGTTTAGGGGATAGGGTGTGGAGTAAACTTTGAATATGAGCACGGGTTTCTTGGCTAGAGATAAAATCTGTGGGAGAAGCACCATCATCAGCTAAAATTTGCCCTAATTCAGTTTGATTATCATCGATGGTGACATTCAGACTTTTGGGCTTGGTAATTCTCGCAGACTGAGCCAAAGATCTTAACTTGTCTAGCTCCATATCTAATTCGATGGCAACTTCTTGTTCCGTAGGCTTCCTGCCTAACTTTTGCGATAATTGGCGGGTTGTTTTTTTAATCTTATTTAAATCTTGAGTAATATGAATGGGCAGACGAATTGTCCTGGCATAATTGGCGATCGCTCTAGTCATTGCCTGTCGAATCCACCAGTAGCTATAGGTTGAAAACTTATAACCTTTTCCCGCATCAAATTTTTCCGTCGCTCTCATCAAGCCAATACTGCCTTCTTGAATTAGATCGAGGATTGATAAGCCACGATTTTGGTATTTCTTGGCTACAGATACCACCAATCGTAAGTTTGCCTCTACCATTTTTTGTTTGGCAATTTGACCCTGACGGATGATGCGTTGCTCATCCATCGTTAAATCTTTTTGCTCTTTTTTTGCAAGCAAAGACAACATAGCCTGAATTTGATTAGCATATTTAACTTCCTCCTCTACTTTTAATAAAGGAGTCCGACCAATTTCCTGTAGATAGTCTCGGACAGGATTACTAGAATTGTTAGTCATGATTAAGTTAGATTAATTGTATTTGAATTGAATGTTTTCCCCTTGATCAGGTAAATACGAAAGAAAAAATTATTATTGCTTGACTGCTTTCTATCCAATCTAAGCTCTTATACATTTAAGAACCCTAATATCTGTCCAATGATAGATTTTCAACTAATGATCATTATCTAGCATCAAAAGATGTTTTTCTGTAGGGAAAATAACTCTGGCACTATTAATCCTATAAACTATCGATCTCGATAATAATATTTTTTTAATATAGCAATTTACTTATTGCTGTGAACTATCCGCAAGGAGGATGTAGAGAGTAACCGCTATAAATCACTATAGTTGACAACTTAATGCTTGCTTGTTCAATAGATTGTTTTGTTCGACAGACTATTTTTTGATCTATCCATGGTCTACTTTTTGTCTACTTTGCTTAGTATTTCTCTGTATTGTAAACAAAATCAAAGCTGACTTGGGAAGATTAAATGTCGTAATATCCGAAAACCAAATGTCGTAGTAATGCTCTATATAAAACAAATGATCACTGATATTAAATATTTTTATGTTTAGGAAACATTTTATTTCTTTATTTAGTCTGCAATTATTCTTTTAATTAAAAAAGGTTAAAAACTTGTAACCAAATACTATTTGACTACTTTATCAACTTTTTTATTTTCATCCTTTAAATTTGAAAAATACCTTAAGCTAGTTTAAGTTTTAATCCTAACAAATCTAGCTTCTAACATTAAATTGCAAACAAAATAATTACTATGGCTAATTTTGAAGGTACTTCAGAAAGTGAAGATTTACGAGAATTATTTGACCTGAGCGAAGAAGACGACAGAATAGATGGTCTTGAAGGAGACGACATTATTGAAGGTTATTTAGGGGATGATACCCTTCTGGGTTCTGACGGCAATGATACCATCAACGGCGGGGATGGTAACGATCAGGTAGAAGGAGAATCAGGAGACGATATGCTATACGGTTATGGTGGGGATGATCGTCTGCTGGGAAGCACTGGGGACGACAAGGTGGTTGGGGAATCAGGAGAAGATACTCTTTACGGGGGAGAGGATGGGAATGATACCCTTCACGGCGGCAACGATAATGATTTGTTATATGGCGAATCGGGGGATGACCTGCTAACAGGCGGAGATGACGATGGTGACGATACCCTCGACGGCGGCACCGATAATGACCGTGTATTTGGTGATGGGGGAGATGATCTTCTATTTGCTGGAGATGATAATGACATAGTAGATGGAGGGGATGACGATGATGAGTTATTTGGGGAATCTGGGGATGACACTTTACTAGGGGGTTCCGGGAGAGATACCCTGTCTGGGAGTAAAGGGGATGATATCCTCGAAGGAGAGTCAGGAGATGATGTCCTTAGAGGCGGTTCGGGTGCAGATAGTTTTGTATTTTCTAACATTGATAATGCAGGCATCGATGTCATTGAAAACCCCTCCTTTAACAATGGAGACAAGATTGAAATCCTAGCAGATGGCTTTGATATCGATACAGATGAAATTGACCGCTTTGATTTCAGCTCCAGTTCGGGAGAACTTTCTTTTGATGATCAGGTCTTTGCTGTGATTGAGGGAGATACTGACTTCGACCTTTCCGAGGATATTGATATCGTTTAAGTTTAAGGCAACTGATAACCTGCAAAAAACTCAAAAAACTAATACTACAGGCATTATTTAATTTATTCAATAATGTCTGTTTTTCGTCTATATAAACCGAGTAAGTCAATAGTAAAATAGGTAAATCTCATGCTAGAAGTAATTTGTGCTGGCTCTTTATTCCTCTCTGTTACCACCTGTCTCCAAAATAACTCCCCTGATCTGGCGTTAATTAATACTTCTCAATCCACTCTGGTTCAAGCCGATGTTTCCCAGCCAGAAAAATCTCCAGGTTTTTATTTAGCCGAGAGTGAGGCGGAAGCAGAATATCGTCGGAACTTGGAACAATTAATGGAGCGATTTAATATTATTATTCAAGATCCCAATACAGATGAGGATAGCAGCGATCGCGATGCCGAACAACGCCGACGGGAATTAGAACAGGAAGATAATGACTATGATGGTGGAGAAGACTCTGAGGATAACCACGAATCGGATTATCGCCAACAGGCAGAAGATGCCAGAAATGGAGATGGATACGATGTCGATGTTTCGGATGAGGATGAGGATAGTAGCGATCGCGATGCCGAACAACGCCGACGAGAATTAGAAGCAGAACATCATTCAAACGATAGTGACGAAACAGATGATTCTGGGGATGAACATACATCAGATTATCGCCAACAGGCAGAAGATGCCAGAAATGGAGATTTTTCTAGTTCAGATGAAGATTCAGATGAGGATGAGGATAGTAGCGATCGCGATGCCGCAGAACGACGACAAGAATTAGGATTTTAAAGTTAATTAACTAGTAAACAAAGAATAGTTTTGACTGACAGAACGCTTTGTTATAATGATTGCTCAATCCAAACAAGCGTTCTATTTTCAATGCCCACTACCGTTAATCCTGAACACCTTAAAGTCATAGATGATGAACTTTCCAAACGTCCCATAGCTCTTGATCCTGGGGGATACTATGTAATCTATCTAGACCAAGAAGCAGGGCTAATTTGTGCCAAACACTATAGCAACATCATTAATGAACAGGGATTAGCAGTAGATCCAGCCACAGGAGAAGTGATTGCTTGTGGCGGAAAAAAAGTGGAGCGTACTGTCGAAAAGCTCTATACCGCGAGAACTGCTAAGGAATTGTGCGTCAAGGTAGTAGAACAGCCTCAACCCTGCCCCATCACCATGCTAGACCACGCGGCATATCTGGGTCGAGAATTTACCAGAGCTGAGTATGCGTTAGTTAATGGTACTGAATATATCCAGGATTAATTGCCCAATCCCACATACCAGTAGTAAGTAACCATCGGTACAACGGTAGCGATGATTAAGAAACCAATTACCCAGACGGTGGCGCTTCCTTGGTCGGTGTCTTCGGCTTTAGTAAAGGTACCTTCCGTCTGAATCTCGTCTTCGGTGATGGGAGGGCCTGGATCTTCCTGTCCCGAAAGGACTGCTACAAGGCGATCGCCTGCATCAAGAAAAGCCTGATTATATTTATTACCTTTGCGAATATTGTAACCAACGGTATCATTTACAATGCTTTTAGCAACTTCTACCCCAATCAATCCTTGGGCAGCATCTCCTGAACGAATAGCCACATTATTAGTCAAAGTGTCTAGAACCAACAAAGTCTGATTGGCTTGAGCTTGAGCATCAGGATACCAATCTTGGAATATTTCCGCTGCCAGACTATCTACCGTCTCACCGTAGTCCAAACGTCGAATTGCCACCATTCTCACTTCTTGACCTGTTGCTTGAGCCAAATCCTTAAAAGTACTGCTTAACTTATTTTGGTTAACACTACTGATAGCATCAGCCGTATCTACTACCCAAAGGTTTTTCCGCTCAAAATTAGGTAGATCAAATAATCCAGTGGCGATCGCTGGAGTGGCGATCCAAAATATAGTTACCACTAATACTAGAGTAGATAAAGCAGATTTTAAGAGGTTTGTCTTTAGATTTCTCTGCTTCGTTCTCAGGGAAGCTGCCTGTTTTATAGATAAAAGATTGATCATTGTTGTTCTTAAATAACTACTTTAGTTTACTTACTTTCAAGACTTTCAAGAATATATTTAGCCCTTACTCAGACCCAATTTAGCCCTCACAACAACATCACTATCGAATGCCCATGTTGAGTGCTCATATAAATAATAATAAAGCCCAGAGTTACCTCCAGGCTCTAATCTGATCAGTTGTTCAGCAAAAATTCTCTCAATGTCTCAAACTGGGTAGTTTTGATGCAAGCAATTAAAACCGCGCAACGGTTAGCTATAAGCCTTAAGCAGTAAAGTTATTAATTAGAACTTTTTAACTCTTCGAGATAGAAGAGGGGACTTGAACCCGTAAGCTTAAAGCTATAGGCTTTAAGCTTTTGTTAAAGACCAATTAAGTCTACAATGCCTGTCAAGTAGACCGTAGACATCAAGAAATATGCGAAGAATGCGCCGCCGCCGCCGCCAATAAAGAAACCTGAGGCAAACTCACTCCAGCCTTCTTTCGTTGAAAAAGCTGGGGAAACTTTGCCTGTTGTGATGGTTTCTGTTGGTTTGCCACCCATTGCACTGGCGTACAGGGATAAACAGAGGGTCAAAATAGTCACTAGACCGAAAGCCGACAGTAAAGCGGCAATATCTGCATGTTCAGTTCCTCTCAAAGGCCCTAAAAGCAAGAAAGGACCATATAGTAAATAGCCATGAGCCATACCTACTTCTAATCCACGACGTTGTGGTGCTAACCCATCGCGGTAGGCAGGAAGATTGCGAATTAAAGATAGGCTCAAGCCCGATGAATTTAGGGGAGTGGCCAGATTCCCTACTTGAGGGTCTCCAGTATGGGTAATTGCGTCCATAAAATTGATTTCTCCTTAGATCTATTAGATTCAATGAATCCTTTAAATAGCATCACTCTAACTTGGTTTAAGTTCGCTTTTTGTTAAGAATCTTTATAACTAAACCTAATCGGGTTGGGGTTCACAGTAATATCCATGTTATTCACGTTCGATTCAACAAATAGGAAAAAAGATATGATTGGCGATTATGCAGCTTCTTGGTTGCCCGTAGCAATGGTTCCCCTAGTTGGTCTTGTTGGTGCAGCAGTTTCTATGGCTTTGTTGTTTATCTATATTGAAGGCGAAGCTGAAGCTTAATAGAAGCTTTTAGCTCTTAGCTCTTAGCTTGGTTTAATTCCTCCTAAGACTTAGAGCTAACTGCTTCGCGATTATCTTATATCAAGTATGGATGATTACTTTAAATTAAAGTTGTTCCCCAATTCCCCAATTCCCCAATTCCCCAATTCCCCAATTCCCCAATTCCCCAATTCCCCAATTCCCCAATTCCCCAATTCCCCAATTCCCCAATTCCCTAAGCCAAAATATTTAACTGTTCAACCGAACCTGATATTACAGATACGTTTCGCGATCGCAAATAAATAATGTTCCGGAAGCGACACATAAAGGAATAGTTATTAGATTGACAAACGGAATACTAATCAAACCGAGACACACCAAGCCGAAACTAGCACTGGCAGGCAG
>JBJOPG010000062.1:0-17509 GCA_046050865.1 Cyanobacteriota bacterium | reverse complement strand
CAGCGTTTTTACCGCAGTCAAAATCTGGGGGATTGGGTTTCCTTTGCTGTGGGTCATAAAAACTGATAGCACTGCCCTCCGTTTGCCTAAGTTTAAGGGGTCAGAAATCAAACTAGGTCTGGGTCTAGGGATAATTATGTTTGGGGCAATCATGCTGGCATATTGGCTCGTAGGGCAGCAAGCAATTAATTTAGCAGACATTAGAGCCAAAGCTACAGAGGTGGGCATTACCAATCCAGGGGTTTATCTGGCTGGTTGTGTTTATTGGAGCTTCATCAATTCTCTAGTTGAGGAACTAACCTGGCGGGGATTTGTGGTGTCCCAATGCAAAATTCTCTTGCCCAAAACCCTGGCGGTAATTGTCGCCGCTTTCTGCTTCACCACCCATCATAGTATTGCTCTCTATGGCTACACCCACAACTGGCTGGTGGTTTTCCTGGGTTCCTTGGGTGTGTTTTTAGCAGGTCTGCTTTGGGCTTGGTGCTATAGCTATTATCGTTCCATCACTCCTGGATATATCAGCCATATTTTGGCAGATTTGGCGATCGCCATTATCGGCTATCAGCTTCTGTTTGGTTAAAAGATGTTTGTTTTGTGAATGAGATCGATTATCATTATCTAAAAGAGTTCGGAAATTTTAGATTATGGTAGCGACAACCACCAATACCGTCCCTGTCACCGTCCTGACTGGCTATCTAGGCGCAGGCAAAACTACTCTCCTCAATCACATCCTGACTTACGAACACGGGAAAAAAGTAGCTGTAATCGTTAACGAGTTTGGCGAAGTAGGCATTGATAATCAACTGGTGATTGATGCTGATGAAGAAATCTTTGAGATGAATAATGGCTGTATCTGTTGTACGGTTCGAGGAGATTTAATTCGGATTATCGGTAACTTGATGAAACGTCGTCATCAATTCGACCATTTGGTCATCGAAACCACTGGTTTAGCCGATCCTGCCCCTGTAATTCAAACCTTCTTTGTCGATGAAGATCTGCGAGACAAGATTGCTTTAGATGCAGTTGTTACCGTCGTTGATGCTAAACATATTCAGCAACATTGGGAGGCAGAAGAAGCACAGGAACAAATTGCTTTTGCCGATGTAATTCTCCTCAATAAAATTGATCTTGTTAGTTCTGAAGAATTAGCAAAATTAGAAAGCAAAATTCAAGGGATGAATAAGATGGCGAAAATCTATCGGACTCAAAATTCTGAGTTAGCGATGGATGCGTTATTAGGGGTACAAGCCTTCGATCTCGATCGCGCTTTGGAAATTGATCCTAACTTTTTAAACGAAGATGCCCATGAGCACGATGAATCAGTAAAGTCTTTTGCCATTGTTGAAGCTGGAGAAATAGACGGACAAAAACTAAATAACTGGTTGAGTCAATTATTACAAACTAAAGGCGTGGATATCTTCCGCATGAAAGGTATTTTAAATATTACTGGAGAAGATGAACGGTTTGTTTTTCAAGGAGTACATATGTTATTTGATGGTAAGCCAGACCGTCTTTGGAAAGAAGGAGAAACCCGTAAGAATGAATTAGTATTTATTGGTCGTAATTTGGATGAAGCCCAACTGCGAGAGGACTTTAAACAATGTTTGGTGTAAATACAAATCGCCAGGTCTTATTTCAACTACAGTGGCAGAGTAATCTCTCCGAATACGTTACAGCAGTCGCTTGGTCACCAGATGGTCTTTTAGCTGCTAGTTCGGCTGCTGGGGAGGTAGTTTTATGGCAATCTGGCAGTCTGGTTAATTTATTGCCTGTAGGGTTGGCATCAGTTGATTGTCTGGCTTTTTCTTATGATGGCAAGTTTTTAGCTGCTGGGGGACAGGATGGCAAGGTTAGAGTTTGGACGATAAGATCTAATTTTGTAAAAGATCAAATAAATTTAATCACTACCTTAGATAATGCGCCAAAATGGATAGACAAACTGAGTTGGAATCCTACTTGTAATCAATTAGCTTTTAGTTTGGGGCGTTATGTGCAAATTTGGGATGCGGATACCCAAACAGTAATTGCTACTTTGCCCTTTACTAATTCCTCGGTTTTAGATTTAGCCTGGCGACCTAATGGAGAACATATTGCGATCGCAGGTGATGGTGGAGTCAAAGTTTGGGATCCTAATGATTGGGATGATGACCCCTATCTGATTGAGATGGATTCAGCCAGTACTGTTACAGCTTGGTCTGGGGATAGTAAATATATAGCTTCGGGTAATTTAGACAATACCATCACTGTATTAGAATATGGCAATCTTAATCCTTGGATCATGAGTGGTTTTCCTGGTAAGATTTCCCATCTAACTTGGTCGCAATTTCTCGCCAACCATGCCCCTTTTCTTGCTGCATCTAGTATGGAAGTAATTGCCGTATGGAAAAAAGAATTTCAGGATGAAGATGGCTGGAATGCTAATGTTTTAAATTTACACGATCGCAAAGTTCAAGCTTTAGAGTTTCATCCCCATAAGCTGTTACTCGCTTCTGCTGCGGATGATGGTTGGTTATCTTTGTGGGCAAAAGCTACGCAATCTGAACAAGTATTAAATGGTGCGCCGAATGGCTTTTCCTGTATAGCTTGGGATCGTGATGGCAAACGATTGGCTGGTGGCGGTCAAAATGGAGAAGTAATTATTTGGTCGGAATCGATGCGCGGCAAAGGTTTCGGCTGATTATTAATTCAAGCAATTGTTACTCATTGAGGTTGATTTAACCAGAATTTTGTTTTTTATTTTATGATAATGATTATCATTATTTTAAAACTCATCAGAAAATGTCATTTCATGTGTTCTCAATTTCTCGAAAAAATTTCCTCAAATATTCCTTAACAACCTTGTTAACCTGTCTAGCTACCATTTCGATAAATACTCTTGTCAGAGGACAAAATGATTCAAGTCCCAAAATTGTTACAACTTTCTTACCGATTCATTTGTTTACTAAAGCTGTAGTCGGGGATACAGGACAAGTTGAGATTTTAATTTCTCCTGGTACAGAAGTTCATGACTATCAAGCAACTCCAAACGATGCCAGAATTTTAGCCCAAGCAGATGTGTTAGTGGAAAACGGTTTGGGGCTGGAAGAGTTTTTATCGAGTTTAGTAGCCAATGCAGGTAACTCTCAACTTCAGCAAATTGATACTAGTGAGGGAATAACGGTAATTGAGGAAGCAGAACACGCAGAACACGAACACGAAGGAGGAAATCCTCACGTCTGGTTAGACCCAGTATTAGCGCAACAGCAAGTAGCGACTATTCGCGATCGCTTAATTACTATCAATCCGAATAGCGAAGATAGCTATCGTACCAATGCGGAGGCTTATATTCAACAACTACAACAACTAGATAGTGAATTCAGGCAAAAATTAGCATCAGCCAAAGGTTGTAATTTTATTACTTTTCACGATGCTTTCCCTTATTTAGCCCAACGCTACGGACTCAAACAAGAAGCAATTGTCGAAATTCCTGAAGATAGTATTACTCCCAAAGATATCCAACGAGTACAACAAGCTGCTAACCAGTATCAAGTTAAAGCCCTACTTACTGAACCTGGTATTAAAGATAAACGCATTCAACAAATATCTAATGACTTAAATCTACCATTAGAAGAAATCGATCCTCTGGAGTCGGGCAAAACCGATCCGCAATATTATTTTCAAGTCATGCGTGGGAATTTGAAAGCTTTAGAAAGAGCGTGCAGCTAGGGGCGGTTTGCAAACCGCCCTTACATTAGTCATTGGTTATGAATATAAACAACAAAATGAACCAACCCATAGTTACAGTTAAAAATTTATCGGTAATGCGTGGCGAATATCTAGCGGTAGATAATGTCTCTTTTGAATTATTGCCAGGCACTCATACAGCAATTATTGGCCCTAACGGCGCCGGGAAAAGTACTTTAATCAAAACTATTTTAGGCTTAATTGAAAAGCGATCAGGTGAAATTAAATTATTTAATTTTGCTAGCAAACAATTAAAGCAATTTAAAGCTGAAATTGGTTATATTCCGCAAAAATTTCCTTTTGATCGCACTTTTCCTCTAACCGTATCTGAGTTAGTAAGTTTAGGATTAAATAACAAACAATGGTGGTACTCCAGTAAACGGCAACGAAAGACTATTTACCAAGCATTAGAACAAGTTCATTTGAGTAAACAAGCCAAACAAAAAATCGGCACTCTTAGCGGAGGAGAATTAAAACGGTTATTACTGGCTTATTGTTTAGTTGTTCCCCGTCGGCTTTTAGTCCTCGATGAAGCTTTAGCAGGAGTGGACGCTACAGGAGAAATGGAATTTGCTACTTTGCTAAATAATCTCAAACAAGAACAAAACTGGACAATTTTGGAAGTTTCCCACGATTTAGATTTAGTGAGTAGGTATTGTGACTCAGTTATTTGTTTAAACCGTCGCTTACTTTACAAAGGTTCTCCCTCAACTACTCTGACACCTGAAAACCTCTTGCAAATATACGGTTCTTTAGTCACTCCTACCTGTCATCATCATGAACTCAGCAGACTTCCTGAGCCTTTTTAGTTTACCCTTTATGCATCGGGCATTACTAGGTGGTGTGCTTTTTGGTATCTTAGGAGGAATTTTAGGCAGTTTTTTGATCCTGCGTCGTCTCTCTTTGTTTGGGGATACTGTCGGACATTCCGCAATGTTAGGAGTGGTGTTAGCTGGGTTATTGGAACTTCCTTCCACTTGGACGTTAATTGTTTTTACCGTTGCTTTTGGCTTAGGGGTTATTTATTTAATCGATAGAACCGATTTAGGTAGCGATACAGTCTTATGTATTTCCTTATCGGGTTCGGTAGCCTTAGGAACAATTGGCTTTAGTTATTTAAAAGGATATCGCGGTAATTTGTTATCAGTTTTGTTTGGCGACATTTTAGCAATAAGCAATACAGATTTAATTTTATTATCATTACTTTTAGCCGTAACTTTGGCTTGGTTAATTATCAGTTTGCCAGAACAAATCTTATTAACACTCAATAGTGATTTAGCCATAGTTAAAGGTGTCTCTGTTCGTAGTCATCGGTATTTATTTATCGTTCTTTTAGCAATAGCTATTGCCCTAACTATTCGCGCTGTTGGTATTTTACTGGTCAATGGTTTTCTAGTTATTCCTGCTGCTACCGCTAGATTAATGAATCAACAGTTTGTACCGTTTTTAGCTACGGCTGCTGGCATGGGAGCGTTAAGTGGTGTGACGGGAATGGTAATTTCTGGGGCATTTGATTTGCCGAGTGGCCCAAGTATTGTTTTGGTTCAGTTGTTTGGGTTTTTGGCTGTAGCTTTTTGGTGTCGGCAGGTTTAAACGAAAAGCTTACAGCTATTTTAAAAATGCAACCAGTGAGCGATCGCACTGGGTAGAGGCAAGATAATCATAATCAGTAAAGCCAGGGCAAACAAACCCAAGAAATCCCGTTTATTGTCTAGTTCCGTCACATCATTGAGGGCTGGTTGATCGATGAGGGGAATTAACCACATAATAATTGCCCAAACCCAAAAATAAGGGTGAATTAGGGCAAAAAGTAAGGCGAGAATGCGGGTAACTTGTCCAATGGCGATCGCCGTTTTTTGTCCATAGACGGCATGAATGATATGTCCCCCATCTAGCTGTCCAATGGGCATGAGATTAATGGCCGTAATAAATAAGCCGACACAGCCTGCCATTGCCAGAGGACTGAGCCGAATTGCCATTTCCGGGGTCAAGGCAGCACCTAAGGCTAGTTTTGCCAACAGACTCAGCAAAAAGGAAAGACGGGGATTTTGAGCCTGAATATCAAATGCCGATGATTCTTTCAAGGGCACCACTTCTGAGAGGGTTAATCCCCAGAATAATAGAGGAATAATCACCACGAGACTTAATAAGCAGCCGACAATTGCAGTATCAAATAGCGCTTTACGATGGGGGATGGGCGATCGCCTCTGCAAAATAGCCCCCAAGGTACCGAGGGAAAAGCTATCTAGTAAAAAAGGAAAAGGAATAAAGTAGGGGAGAGTCGTCCGAATTTTATAGTGAATCGCCACCCAGTAATGGCTAAATTTTTGAATCGCAATAATTAGGAGCAAAGGTAAACTATAGCTGAGTCCCCCTACTAAGGCTTGAGGATTAGACCATAAATCTGCCGCTGGAGAACCATCGATAGTAACTCCCGCTATGGTGGTGGTGAGGAGGGTAATTAAAAACATGATCAGCGCAAACCAAATGCGCACATCACTTTGCACCATCCCTTGTTCCATTGCCTTCGCTTCAGGATTGGGCACTAGAGCAAAAAAGGGTTTACCTTTAAAACTTTCTTGAAAAATCAAGAAAAAGCGATCGCCAAAAGCCTGTTCTACATTATCTTTAATTTCTTGGTAGGCTTTTTCGGGAATAGTTTTAAGCTTGCCACGGCAAAAAATCGCCTGGGGACGATAATCAATATTTTGAAGATAATAAATATTCCAGGGAAAACAGTTACGTAAGGTGGTTTCCTCTTGACTATTAATCGGACGGGGTGGCGGGGCTGTCTTTAAAACTTCTTCCATAATTCCTGATTTTTTCTGGTCAGTCTTAAGTTCAGCCTTAGGCTCTGTAGGAGTCTTGTCCTCAATTTTGCCGCGCTGAACTAACCAACCATACAGTAGGGGACAAATAATCAGGGGAAAAAGATAAACTGGTAGGGGCAAGGGCTGGGTCTCACCAAAAATATAAGTCCAAGCAGTCCAAATAAAAGATGGCATCATAATCACCAACCAACATAGCCAGACAGGAGTAGTGGTCTTATGTTTGACGCTACGATCGACTATGTAATAAGCAATCGGGCTTAAAAAAATTAACACTAACCAAAGTTTCATAAACAAACATTCCGAATCTGTTTTGAGGATTCTTGCTCCATCATTATTGTGAACTGTGGATTAAGTATTTGAATATAAAATAAAAGTGCGATTAAACAATTACTTAAAGTACCTCTAATTTATAGAATGCCCCAAAACTCGACAGAGATCACTGCCAGCCTGGGTAATGCCAAAGTTCCCCGCCCCATTATGCCAGGAATATTTGCTTTTTCACCTAATCGAGATACTCTCGGTGGCACTTCCTATTTAATTGTAAATAAAATTGGCAATATTCTCTTCGATTGCCCTGCTTGGAATGAAGTCCATCAGCAATTTATCCAAGCTCAGGGGGGAGTTCAGACTTTAATCATTAGTCATCGAGGCGCTATTGGCAAACACGTCCAGCAGATGCAACAGACGTTGGGCTGTCAGGTGCTCTTCCAGGAGCAAGAAGCTTATCTTTTACCAGAAGTGACGGTGACATCTTTTGAGCGGAATTTCACCCTCAGTCCAGATTTAGAATTGATTTGGACTCCTGGACATTCCCCTGGTTCTAGCTGTCTCTACTATCAACATCAGGGGGGAATCTTATTTACTGGTAGACATTTACTGCCCACATCGCCTTCGACCTTTGCCCCCTTACGTACAGCCAAGACTTTTCATTGGGGTCGGCAGTTAAACAATATTTCTCAGTTAAGCGATCGCTTTGACTCTAGCACCTTGAAATATATTATCCCTGGGGCAAACACAGGTTACCTGAGGGGTAAAGGTTATCTAGATAACGCCTATGAGCAATTGTCGCAATTAGATTTGACTGCACTACGCTTTATAGAAGCTCTTAGCTTTTAGCTTTTAGCTTTTAGCTTTTAGCTTTTAGCTTTTAGCTCTAAAGATTACTTACTCAGTGCTGATTTAGCGATGGAAACATCAACCTTACCAAAATAAATGCTAAAGGCGATTAATAAATGTTCTAAGGACTTGATTAACCAGGGATTTTGCTGAACAGTTTGATATTGATAGTGGAGGACAATGGCACAGATCTTTTTCTCTAAATCGGCTTTTGATTCGGGGCAAATTAAGGCAATTTTAATTAACACCATCATGGCTTGGGCGGTACCCAAATTAGCCACAAGTTCTGCAAACTGATCACGATGATTATTGAGGGCGGGATCGGGAATTAAAAAGCTAAACAATTGCCGGCAGGTTTGGAGAATTTGAGTTTTGTTGAGGGGTTTTTCATTAGCCTGGGGAAAAATATCGACTAATTTTTGTTCGAGCAACTTGGCAAACTGATAGGTACTATTTCTCGATTTAATATTACTGGTTAAGAAACGATGCAAATCTTGCTTAAATACTTGATAGTTTGGACGATATTCGTTTTCATTACTAAAACGTTGCGATCGCTCTAAGAGAGTACTATCTTGCTCAATTTTTCCCACATACTGTTGCAAAGCAACTTGAAAAGCCCGATCAGAAAGCAAACTAGGATTATCAACCTTGGTGATTATTTTGCCCGCTCCCTTTGCCATCATCTTCATTTTGGCAAGTTGTTTGAGACGGAAGCGATAAATAATGTGTTTGGAGAGCAAGATTTCAAAGTTTTGCTGGCGATCGCTTTGTAGTTGGTTAATTTGCTCAAGCAGCTCGGGTACTTCCAGGTCTTGAGGGATAAAGTGTTGATATAGATAGGTGTAGCGGGTTAACTGACTATTTAAACAAGAGGATTCAGTACTGTTGCTGCTACTGTGATCTGTAGATTCATTCGTGACGGGAGAATTACCCACTTGATCAGCGATCACCTCCGTCGGTAAAATTAGTGTGGTGACTAGTTTTAGCTGTTCGGCAGATGGTGTTAGTTGATAGTTTTTGATTAGTTGAATTAACTGTTTGCGACAGCGATCATAGGATTTAGCCTGACAGACTATATCCAAGGTACTTAACAGTTGGTCAAGATAAGCCGTTGATCCTGGCTGCTGGAGCCAGACACCTAAAATCGTATAAAAGCATTGACTAAGAAACGAATTAAACTGTGACTCCCCAGCAAAAATTATTTGCTCTAGGGCTTTGGATACCTGGACATCTGCGTTTCTCCCCTGTAATAGCAAATTCTGAAACTCTTGAATTAACTTTGAAGGGGGTCGAGTTGCCGCCTTGTGCCGCAGATATTCATGGATGAGCTGTTGTTGTTGACCTTGGGGTTGGGGAATGGTGCGCCGAGCCGAACTATCCATGTCTCTAATCACTGCGAGAAATCAAATATATAAACTCTCGTCATATCTTAACCTTAGATATTTTGAATTACAGAAACCTGTGGTTCTTTTGAAGGAGATTCTGGTGCCAATTGTTGTAACATCCAGCTAATTAACCCAGAGAGAAATGGCGAAGCAAAACAAATAATCAAGGCGATCGCCACCCACTGAAAAATTGCGGGTCGTTTTCTCCCTTGGGTGGGATAACCACAGCTCAGACAAATTTCTGTCCCCGCCGCATTTAAAGTACCGCAAACTTTACAGGGTTCTAAAGACATTTTTTAGTTTTCAGTTACTTGATAATGCTGAAATGATAATTTCTGGTGTAACTTGGTCTGTGATCATAACTTTGCCGATCGCCGTTGGCAAGATAAAACGTACCTTTCCTGCGGTTACTTTTTTGTCGCTTTTGATTACTTCGAGAATATCGGCGATCGCGATCGCTTGGGGCAGTTCTGTCGGAAGTCCTGCTTTGGTAATTAGCGCATTTTGGCGATCAAGCTCCTCCTGGCTCCACAAGTTCATGGCAACAGCGATTTTTCCTGCGGCAACCATGCCCATAGCTACCGCTTCACCATGAACAAACTGTTGATAGTGGGTTAAACTTTCCACTGCGTGACCGATGGTATGCCCATAGTTGAGAATTGCCCGTAACCCTGCTTCTTTTTCATCTTGCCCCACAACGTCGGCTTTTGCCTGACAGGAGCGAGTCATGATCGTTTCTAGTAGAGCATTTCCCACATGGTCAAGGGAATCCAGATGATCGTGCTCTTCTAATGCCACAAATAACTCTTGATCCCAAATCACGCCATATTTAATCACCTCTGCCATTCCTGCGCGAAATTCCTTGAGCGGTAGAGTTTGCAGGACATTGGGGTCGATTACCACTAGCTTGGGCTGATAGAAAGCACCGATCAGATTCTTGCCCTGGGGATGATTAACTCCTGTTTTTCCCCCCACAGAGGAATCGACAGTTGCCAGTAAAGATGTTGGCACCTGGATAAAATTTACTCCCCTCAGCCAGGTGGCTGCGGCAAATCCTGTCATGTCCCCAATCACTCCACCACCTAAAGCGACAAAAATCGAGGATCTTTCTAAATGATTAGCCTGAGCCACATCATATATCCCTTGAATCGACTGAAGCTGTTTAAAGGATTCTCCAGCAGGGATTAAGTGGGTATAGGTTTCAAAACCCGCCTTGTTCAAGGATTCAAGACAGACCTCCCCATAATGGGCAAAGATCTCTGGGTTAGAGATCAGCAACACCTCACTACCCAAATTTAATTGTTTTATTTGGCTACCCAACTGTTTGAGGCTGTCACTGGCGATCGCGATCGCATAAGAATCTTGAGGTAAATTAACACTTATGTTGGGCATAGGTTGCGTATCCTGGCTCTGGTGAGTAAAGCTGGTAACTTCTAAATATTGTAATCTAACGGTGCAAGTGATTACCTGATAAAGGCTTATAGCTTATAGCTTATAGCTTATAGTTAATGATCACTGAGACGATACACTTCCTCTGCCACCCTTTTTAAACGTCTGAGTTGAGCCTGCATATCTTTTCTGGTTAAACCCGCCGCCAAGTTATTAAACCCCCAGCTAACAATGGGATTAGGGATTTCAAATTCAAAGCGATTGAGCAGAAAAGTTCCCTCTTTGGTGGGTTGACATTCCCAGCGATCGCGCCCTTTAAAAAAACCATCAAATTCCCAGACAATTAAGCCAGGTTCTCTTTGAATCACAATACTCCTCAAACTTGGTTGTAGCAAAGGGATTTTTAGGGTAAAACGACTGAGACTACCTACCTGAGTACTCCAGACCCCAATGGGTTTACATTCCACCAACGGATTCAACCAACGGTGCATTAATTTTAAATCAGTTAAACATTCTTCTGTAATCACTGAACTAGCTTTGATCTGAATTGATTGTTCAAAAAATTGCGGCGACATAAGGTTTTGTTCGTAACAGTAACAGTTTGAAACAAAGGAATATAAATTGTAAAGCTCGATCTACCCCTAATACAATCTTAATATTAATTTAATTGTAAATTAAAAATCATAATACAATTACTATAAACAGTGCCTTTTGCTGTAGTTGAAAATTTAGATATTCTGAAAAATATTAAGTTTAAGCTACGCATATTGGCTGAAAAAAAGCTAAGATTATTAACTTTTTGAGCATCGGCAATTTTATTTGGGATAATAATCCCAGAAAAATATATTTGCTTGTGGATAACAAGACATCTGTATTATTCCCGCTCATATCCAGTGACAGATAGAGCGGAAATGACAAGATGAATTAAGCCTAAAGAAACATGACTCAAATAATTAGTAATATTTCGTCACTAAATTCTTTGCTATTGGGCCAACAACCAGGGAAATTTGATCAAATCATCTCGCCCTTGGGAGTTAATGTCGGTCAGTCAGTACTGGATTTACTTAAGGCGATCGCGATTTTTATTGTAGGTTGGATTATCGCCAGTATTATCAAGGGAGTGGTGAAAAAAATCCTCACTGCCACCAATGTTGATAATCGAATTGCTTCGGCAGTTACTGGAGAGAGGGGGGGTGATTCATTTCCCGTAGAAAATTGGTTATCGACGCTGATTTTCTGGCTGATTATGCTCTTCGTGGTGATAGCGGCCCTGAACGCACTACAGTTGCAGGGGGTATCGGCTCCATTAAACACCCTCCTCGATCAAATTACGGGCTTTGTCCCCAAACTTTTGGGAGCTGCTGCTTTATTAGGTATAGCCTGGTTAGTTGCCACGGTGGTCAAAACGATTGTCACCAGAGGCTTGGGCGCTTTGAATATTGAGCGTCGTATGGGTTTGACGGCAAGCGATACAGGGGATTTTTCCCTCACTGATACTTTGGGCAATGCGCTGTATTGGTTTATCTTCCTGCTATTTCTACCCGCAGTACTCAATGCCCTCCAGCTAAAGGGAACCTTAGAGCCAATTCAAGGAATGCTCAATGAAGTTCTCGCCATGCTGCCCAACATTTTGGGGGCAGTTATTATTGGGGCGGTATTCTGGTTTGTTGCCAATATCGTCAAACGTATTGTCAGCAATCTATTAGCGGCTACTGGGGTCGATAATATTGGACGCAAAGCTGGTTTAGGAGCAGGTGGCAGAGGACAATCTCTGTCGTCCATTATTGGCACCATTGTTTTTGTCCTGATTTTAATCCCAGGGATTATTTCAGCCTTAGAACAGTTACAAATCAGTGCCATCTCCGCCCCCGCTACTGATATGTTGAATCAGGTCTTAGACTTGATGCCCAAAATATTTGCCGCCGGGGTAGTGCTGGCTTTCTTCTATTTTGCGGGACAGTTTGTGGCAGACTTTGTGACCAATATTCTGACCAATATTGGGTTTAACAACCTCTTCCAATGGCTAGGAATTTCCTCCCTCTCCTCAGGAATTGGCGATGGCTTGGGAGCTTCGACTGGGGAAGAGCGGGTAGAACTAGGCATGGGGACAGAACAGCCCACCATGATCCAAACCGAACCGACCGTGGGTTCCAAAACCCCTTCCGAGTTAGTCGGTCTGCTCTGTTTAGTGGGTATCATGTTGGTGGCGACTCTCACCGCTGTAGATATTTTAGGTATTCCCGCCTTAGAAGATGTCTTCCGGATTATCTTAGCGATCGCTGGTCAAGTTTTAATTGGCGTAGTGGTTTTTGCCATCGGTTTGTATTTAGCTAATTTAGCTTATAACCTGATCTTGGCTTCAGGAACCTCTCAAGCAAGACTCTTGGGACAATCCGCCCGCATCGCGATTATTACCCTGGTGGGCGCTATGGCGCTGAACCGGATGGGAATTGCTCCTAACATTGTTAACTTAGCCTTTGGCTTAATTCTCGGTGGTATTGCAGTGGCGATCGCTTTAGCCTTTGGCTTGGGTGGTCGAGAAGTTGCCCGAGAAGAATTGAAATCTTGGGTTAGTTCTTTTAAAGGAAAATAAATGGGCTTCGCCCTAGTTATTTAGTTATTAGCTTCCAGTCAATTCAGTAATTGCTGGGAGTTTTTTTGTGACTTTCCCAACTCCGAATTCCGAACTCCGAATTCCGAACTCTAACCCTTACTATATTTTTCCTCCTTTATCGGTTATTCTTTGTCTGAGATATTATTTCATTGGCGAATATCAACAAAGGTATCTCGCTTTTGGATAAGCTAGTTATGTATATCTAGCTTCGTGGGTGGCAAAGAGAGGAATCGATTGAGCAAGCAAACAACCCTAATAGACCGATTACAGGAACAAGCGAGTACTCAGCCCGATAAAAAGGCATTTACTTTCTTAGCTGATGGTGAAACCGAGATTGATCATCTCACCTATCAACAGCTAAATGAGAAAGCGAAGGCGATCGCTTTTGTCTTGCAAAGTCATCACGCTCAAGGAGCAAGAGCATTACTCCTCTTTCAGCCAGGACTAGATTTTATTACGGCTTTTTTGGGATGTTTATATGCTGGGGTGATTGCTGTTCCTGTTTATCCCCCCAGAGCAAATCGGTCTTTGGAACGTTTATTGGCGATCATTACGGATGCAGAAGCTAGTTTCGCCCTGACTACAAAGTCTATTCAAGAGCAGATAGCCAGTAAGTTTGCCAGCCACAATGCTACAAAAAATATTGAGTTTGTCGCCACTGATACCTTAAAACTAGATCTGGCTACAGGGTGGCGAGACCTAGATCTTACCCTAGACCATTTGGCTTTTCTTCAATATACCAGTGGTTCGACGGGAAAGCCAAAAGGGGTGATGGTCAGTCATGGCAATTTAATGGCAAATTCCGCCACCATTCAACATTGCTTCGGCAACCAACAAGAACATATTCTCACCTCCTGGCTGCCTCCTTATCATGATATGGGCTTAATTGGCTCGATTATTCAGCCTGTTTATGTGGGAGCCTCCATGTATCTTATGGCTCCCGTGACCTTTCTCCAGCGTCCTTATCGTTGGCTCCAGGCAATCTCTAAGTTTCGGGGACAGACCAACGGGGGCCCAAACTTTGCCTATGATCTTTGTGTCGAGAGCATTACCCAGGAACAAAAAGCTACTTTGGATTTGAGCTGTTGGGAACTAGCTTTTTCTGGTGCTGAGCCAGTAAGAGCCGAAACCCTAGAGCGCTTTAGTGAATATTTTCGGGACTGTGGTTTCCGCCCTCAGGCTTTTTATCCCTGTTATGGCATGGCAGAATCTACCCTGATGATTACCGGCAGTAGAAGAAATGCACAACCTGTGGCAGCGACTTTTGAGTTTAAGCAGCTAGAAGAGAATCAGGCTGTAGTGGTAGAACCCAGTGAATCAGCAATTACCTTAGTCAGCAGCGGCGAAAATTCCCCTCAGCAAAAGTTAGCGATTGCTAATCCAGAAACTCGACATCAATGTCCTGATGGTGAAATTGGTGAAATTTGGGTAAAAAGCCCCAGCGTCGCTCAAGGATATTGGAATCGTCCTGAATTGACTGCCCATAGTTTTGCTGGCAAATTGATCACATTAGCTGATACTCAAGAGTCAGGATGGCTGCGGACAGGAGATTTGGGATTTTTGCGTCATGGAGAACTATTCGTGACCGGGCGTTTAAAAGATTTGATCATCATTCGGGGACGCAATTACTATCCCCAGGATTTGGAATTAACCGTAGACAATGCCCATGAAGCAATTAAAGCCGGCAATGTCGCCGCTTTCACAGTCGAGGTCGGGGGAGTAGAGCAGCTAGTAATTACCCCGGAAATCAAACGCACCTCCCTGCGGAAATTAAAGGTGGCAGAAATAACCAAAGCTATCCGCAGGGCGATCGCCGAACATCATGAACTACAAGTCTACGCCATTGTTTTATTAAAAACAGGCAGCATTCCAAAAACCTCCAGCGGTAAAATTCAGCGTCATGCTTGCAAAGCAGGATATTTGGACGGGAGTTTAAATAGTGTTGGGGAGTTTGTCTTAGGAACTACCCAGCAAGAAGCAGCCAGTAAAAATCTGGAAATATCAGAGGAAATATCAGAGTTTTTTGTTCCTCAGGCAGCTAATCAAAAACAGCTACAAATCCAGCATTGGTTGCAGCAGAATCTTGCCCAACGTTTAGGAATACCTGTGTCCGAGATTGATGTTCAGGAACCTTTCGCCAGCACTGGTTTAAGTTCGGTGGCGGCGGTTGGTTTGTCGGCGGACTTGGAAGATTGGCTCGCCATTAAACTTTCCCCCACCATTGTTTATGACTATCCCAATATTGTGGAACTGGCGGCTTATTTAGCCGATGGTTCCTCAAGCCAGCCTCGATTCCAGGGACAACAAACCGTCGTGACCACCGACAAAGTGACTCAGCAGTCAAGGGGCTGTCCCCCGAATGAATTCGGGGGCTTGTACGCCCCGTCAGCAGATATCGCCATTATTGGTCTTGGCTGTCGTTTTCCTGGGGCTAATAATCCCACCGAATTTTGGCAGTTATTAAAGTCTGGACAGGATGCCATTAGTAACTCAGGCGATCGCTGGGCAGGTTCAGGGTGGGGTGGTTTTATCGACGGTGTGGATCAGTTTGATCCGCAGTTTTTTGGCATTACCCCTAGAGAAGCCCAAAGTATCGATCCTCAGCAGCGGTTACTCCTAGAGGTTAGTTGGTCAGCCCTAGAAGACGCGGGGATCGCTAATGGTGAACTAGCAGGGAGCAATACAGGGGTATTTATCGGGATCAGTAGCAGTGATTATTCCCAACTGAGATTTCACTGTGGAATGGAGGTAGATGCTTACCTCGGTACAGGAAATGCCCATAGCATCGCCGCTAATCGGCTTTCTTACTTATTTGACCTGAAGGGACCTTCTTTGGCGGTAGATACGGCTTGTTCTTCATCTTTGGTGGCATTACACTTAGCCAGTCAAAGTTTGAAAACCGGGGAATGCGATCGCGCCATTGTTGGGGGAGTAAATTTAATGTTATCTCCCGAACTCACCCAAACCTTTGCCATGGCGGGAATGATGGCGGCAGATGGGCGATGTAAGACCTTTGATGCCGCGGCGGATGGTTATGTGCGTGGGGAAGGTTGCGGGGTGGTGATTCTTAAGCGGTTAGAGGATGCCCGACGAGATGGCGATCGCATTTTGGCGGTAGTGAAAGGCTCGGCGATTAATCAAGATGGGCGGAGTAATGGATTGACTGCCCCCAATGGCTTATCCCAACAGGCTGTGATGCGTCAGGCACTGGCTAATGCTGATGTAGCCCCTGAGGAGGTTAGTTACATTGAGTCCCACGGCACAGGAACATCTTTGGGCGATCCCATTGAAGTTAATGCTCTCAAGGCGGTTTTAGGTACCAGAGATACAGCCTGTTATTTGGGTTCATTAAAAACCAATATCGGTCATCTGGAAGCAGCAGCAGGCATTGCGGGCTTGATTAAAACAGTGCTTTGTCTTCAGCAGGGGACAATTCCGCCTAATCTCCACTTTCAAAAGCTAAATCCGTTAATTGATTTAGGAGACAGCCAGATTGAGATTCCTCAGCAGTTACAGTCTTGGAATGCTGCCATTAGATATGCAGGGGTTAGTTCCTTTGGTTTTGGAGGAACCAATGCTCATGTAGTCCTAGGAGTTGGGGAATCAGGAACATTAGCAGATGAGAAAGATCGCAAATTAAAGCAGCGTTCATTGCACCTATTAACTCTCTCGGCAAAAACTGCACCTGCTCTCAAGGACTTAGCATTAAGCTTTCAAGTTCATTTAGCCAGCAATCCTGAGTTTAGCTTAACTGATATTTGCTATACAACAAATGTTGGTCGAACTCACTTTGATCACCGTTTGGCGATCGCAGCATCATCTCCTGCTCAAGTCCAGGAGAAACTAACCAATTTCACGGCCCAGGTTACGGATAAAGGACTGGCAACTGGTCAGAGCCAAAACCAACATCAGATTGCCTGGCTGTTTACGGGGCAGGGTTCCCAGTATGTAAACATGGGCTATGAACTATATCAAACTCAGCCAGTATTTAAAGCTGCCATAGATCGCTGTGCCGACATTCTCAGTAATTATTTAGAGCATTCTCTGTTGGAAGTTTTGTTTGCCGAACAGCCTTCAACTTTTAGCCCTCATCCCTCCTCTTGGTTAAACGAGACGATCTATACTCAGCCCGCAATTTTCGCCTTGGAATATGCCTTGGCGCAGATGTGGCTCGATTGGGGTGTAAAACCCAGTGCCCTGATTGGTCATAGTGTGGGGGAATATGTGGCTGCCACAGTGGCAGGGGTATTTAGTTTGGCTGATGCCCTCAAGTTAATCGCCATGCGGGGTAAATTGATGCAGAATTTATCCCAACCAGGGGAGATGTTTGCGGTGTTTACTGATGAAGCTACGGTACAAGGGATCATTGCTCCTTTTAATCAGCAAATGGCGTTTGCACAGCAAATCGCGATCGCTGCTATTAATACTGACCAAAGTATCGTTATTTCTGG
>JBJOPG010000061.1:0-17588 GCA_046050865.1 Cyanobacteriota bacterium | reverse complement strand
AAGCCAAAAGAGTTATCTCTGCCTGCCCCTGCATTTCCTGCTTGCATAATCCCGCCCCCTGCCCCTGTAATCACCATGAACCCTGCCTGGGTCATACGGCGAGCGAAATCATAAGCCACTTGATATTCTGGCTGACTCGGGGAAGTTCTGGCAGAGCCGAAAATCGCAATTTTTCTAGTATGACGATAGGGATAAAATTTTTGGAAACCCTGTTCGAGATCTTCTAGGGATGCGGTTAAAATCTTCCAATTAAGCCGCTCCGTATCTTCTGCTGCAATTCTCAGCAATACCTCTAAAGCTCTTTGGATCAATTTACCTTGGGGATGGTGGGCTAAATCGATCAGCAATTGCTGTAGCTGTTGATCTAAAACCTCTAAGTTACTAGCAAATGAATCCATAATTAGGCAAAAAAAAGGTTTTCAATCATCACTTATTCTAACTTGATCGGCAACTGCTGCGGACTGAGCATTGAGTAAGCGTAATGAATTTGAATAGTTCGGTTCAACTATAATCAACGTCAGAAATCAATGAGTGCGTAACAGCAGTGAATCAGCAAAAATCGTTAATTAACCAACAAAAACTAACTCCTTATTTATTTTTGTTCCCGGCGATCGCCTTACTAGGATTAACCGTATTTTTTCCCGCGATTCAGGCATTTGCCCTGAGTTTTACTCGTTATGAATATGACATTACCCAACCTCCAGAGTGGATTGGGCTGGAAAATTTTCAACGACTTTGGCAAGATGAAGTATTTTGGCAAACCATTAAAAATACCCTGCTGTATTTGATGGTGGTAGTGCCAGTTTTAGTCATTGCACCTTTAGGTCTAGCGATTATTGTGAATCAGAAATTGCGGGGGATTAACTGGTTTCGTACTGCTTTTTATACTCCTGTAGTAATTTCCATGGTGGTGGCAGGAATTACCTGGAAGGCTTTTTATACTCAAAATGGCTTAATCAATCAATTTCTCAAGCAATTAGGCTTGACTAAAGAGGGAATACCCTGGCTAACAGATCCCCATCTAGCTCTTTGGAGTGTCATGCTAGTGACGATCTGGAAAGGTCTAGGGTACTATATGGTGATTTATTTAGCTGGCTTACAGTCAATTTCTCCTGAGCTTTACGAAGCGGCGGCGATCGATGGCTCTGATCGCTGGCAAAAGCATCTCGATATTACTCTTCCCTTGATGCGTCCTTATTTATTTTTAGTGGGGGTAATTTCAGCTATATCGGCAACAAAAGTCTTTGAAGAAATCTTTGTGATGACCCAAGGTGGCCCAGGCAACAGCTCTAAAACCGTAGTTTATTATCTTTATGAACGAGCATTTCAAGACTTAGATATTAGTTATGCTTGCACCATTGGCTTGGTTCTGTTTTTAGGTATTTTAGGGTTGTCCATTATTAATTTGAAGCTGACGGCAGAGAGTAATCAATAGGCTTTTAAAAGCTTTTAGCTATTGGCTCTTAGCTCTTAGCTTAAGTTGTTAGTCAGTATCACCAGTTTAAAGCTGATAGCTAAAAAAGATTTCATCATCAAATGAAAATTAAAACCATAATTGCTTACTGCTGTCTAATCCTCTTGTTTGCTTGTAGTTCTCCCCCTGAGCAAAAGAAGCTGTTTTCAGCAGAAGTGACGCGGGTAGTTAGTGGTCAAGCGGTTGAAGTCCGCTTGGCAGGGTCATCTGAAGTGATCAAGGTCAGAATTGAAGGAATCGATGCTCCCGATCGCGAACAGTCTCCTTGGGGAGCCGCAGCCAAGGAAAAGCTGGCAGCATTAGTCATGGGCAAGGCGATCAACCTTGAGGCAGAAAATCTAGAGCGAGACCGCTATAATCGTCTGTTAGGGCATCTCTGGCAAGGAGAGACTTTAGTTAGTCAGGAGCTAGTTAAATCTGGATGTGCGCTGGTAAACGACAGATATTCCCATTCCTATAGTAAGCTGCTTATGGAGTCTCAAGAATATGCTCGCTTAATGGGTTACGGAATCTGGAATCCAAAGCTGGCAATGCGCCACACTCCTAGTCAATTTCGTTCAATGAATAAACCATGACTCAACCTGCTACGGAACAATTACAGATTTTTCTCGATGTCGCTACCGAATCAGTACTGGCTGCGGGGGCAGTCTTAAAAGAACGTTGGGGTAAACTAAATAATATTCAAGAGAAAGGTCGTCCCGGGGATTTAGTCACGGAGGCGGACAAGTTAGCCGAGGCAGCAGTGCTGAAGGTGCTGAAACGTCATCTTCCTGACCATCAAATCCTTGCGGAAGAGTCGGGAGCTTTGGGTAATAGTGAGAGTGAATATCTCTGGGCGATCGATCCCTTGGACGGGACGACAAATTATGCTCATGGCTTACCCTTGGCGGCAACTTCTGTGGGCTTGGTGATTAATGGTGTGCCCTCGGTAGGGGCTGTGTATAACCCTTTTAGTGATGAGCTATTTCGGGCAGCAATCGGCTTAGGTGCGACCTGCAATCGTCGTCCCATTATGGTTTCCGCAACTAAAGAATTAAGTAAAAGTCTTTTGATTACTGGATTTGCCTATGACCGACGGGAAACCCAGGATAATAATTATGCTGAGTTTTGCCATCTAACCCATTTAACTCAAGGAGTACGGCGTTTGGGCTGCGCTTCGATGGATCTAGCGGGGGTAGCCTGCGGTAGATTAGATGGCTATTGGGAGCGAGGAATTCAACCCTGGGACATGGCAGCAGGAATCATCATCTTACGAGAAGCAGGGGGAAAGGTAACGGCGTATGATGGCAGTCCCCTAGATATTAATTCTGGTCGTATTTTGGCAACTAATGGCTTAATTCACGGGGAATTGAGTCAAGCTCTCGGTGAAACTCCTGCCTTAAAATCATGGCAGTAGGGGCATTACTGATTTAAGCTAAAAGCTAAAAGCTAAAAGCTAGAAGCTAGAAGCTAGAAGCTATAAGCTATAAGCTATAAGCTATAAGCTAGAAGCTATAAAACGGTTATTGATATTTTTTGCCTTGGTGCTCAATCCATCCAGCAACATGGTCACCATGGCGATCGCGGTGAGTCCAATGTATCACCCCTCCTTGAGGATTCCATTCATATTCGCCAAAGAACAGGATGGAATCGCCTAGTTGTAGGGCATTAATTCTGGGAGCCAGGTCGATATTGTGGGCAATTAACAATGTTTGACCAGAACTAAGCTTGACGATAAAGCGCTGATGTCTACTGCCATCAAAATCGTCTGCCAAAATCTTGACCACAATCCCTTGACCTTTTACTTGAATATTACTTTTGTGGTTGGTGAAAGCATCCTGCAACAAGCCCTGTTTGCCCTGTTTGTTCTCGTTCGTTAATGCTGAAAATTCGGCAAGTGAAATTGCTTGGGTTTGAAAATATCCAGGAAATAAGGCAACAAACCAAATCAACATCAGTAGTGTTTGCATAATGACTATCAATCTAGCATTCAGGAATTACAATCCTAACCTCAAGTGCTCCAAAATCGCTCTCTAGGGGCTAAACAAAGTTCAAAAAGACTTTTAATATCGGTGCAATATGGGTGCAAAAGATTTTTTTATGCTTTCTTATTGCCAGATACTCCTATAATTCTATAATCAAACTCTATAAGCACTTGCTCAATAGGGTCTGTTTTGCATTAAAACTAAAGTTAATACGTATTGGTTTTTATACAGAATTAAACTTAATTGCTCTTTAAAATATAGACTGTAAGTTTTTTAAATTTATTGAGATTTATTTATTGAGATTAATTAAGTCCGTAAGAAGAGTCTGTAAAAAGACAGTGCAACCTTTGATTCCCACCCTCACCAGAAGTTATCAAGCTATGAAATTATCATTGCCTCTCAAACTTGCGACTATGGCAACCTTAACTGTCAGTGCGATCGCCCCATTTCAAGCCGCTAGCGCTACAGAATTTGATGAATTTGCCGTGGATCAGAGCAAATTTGTGGCGGTGGCAGTTCCGTTTAACTTTAAGCAATATAAGCTAGCAATTATTGAACAAGTACCAGGACAGCAGAGCTGTTGGCAAGAATCGGGCAGCAGCCCCACTACCGTAGATTTATTATTATTAAACTTTGATCACACTAATACCTGTCGCACGGCAATTGATAGTAACGGTTACTCCTTGAGATATAACAGCAAAGACGACAAGGTAGAATACACCCTGAATCTAGTTAACCAAAATGGACAGCTACAGTTAATTGCCGACCACCAAGATCCCAGTCAACAAGACTTAGTTATTGGTCACACAAATGGGATCGTTGAAGCCCCGATGAAAATTCAACTTGACCCAGCCTGGAAATTCACCAAGCGGCTTTATAACGGCAGTGCGATCCAGCATATTTACATGAGTAATAATTCTAATCCTCAGGTGCTAGAGAACGTTGCAACTATGCCTACTACAAATGATCCAGCTAATATTAATCCTTCTCAACCTGTGACTAGTCAACCCCAGCCCCTCCCTCCAGATCAGCCCGTGGTGTCTAATCCAACGTCTAATCCAACGAATCCAGCCCAAACACCAACCACTACGTTACAAGGTCTAATTACTGATGTTTTAACTCCTCTAAGTAAAGCTGCCTATGATACCTACAACAGTCTTTTTACTACTCCTAGTACTCCCACCAATACTCCTCAAACTCCCCCTGGGAATCAATCTAAGGCAGATAATTAACTTTAAACAGGTAACTTTAAACAGCGAAATCTTGATATCCAACAGTCCTATCCGACTTTTTGATTTAAACCGCTCATAATAGGATTATTGTCGAGCAAATTTAAATTTTATTTAGCAATGTCGCTAGGATTGTCATCAAAATCTATTTTAGGTCGGATCAAAAGATATGCGGGAAAAATTGAGCAGTCATGGAAAAGAAGTGTAATATCAACAAATTTGTCTGAGCAAGACCTTAAATTGATAGCTGACATTCGGGCACAAAAAATAACCTATCTGTCCGAAACCAGATTAGCTAGCATTAATAGTACTTGTTCTTCAATTGAGGATGCCAATTTAGCTGGACTTTTTATCGAAGCTGGTTGTGCACTCGGAGGTTCTGCCATACTGATTGCCTCTACCAAAAGGATGGAGCGTCCATTCCTTATCTACGATGTTTTTGGCATGATTCCTGCACCTACGGAAGAAGACCCCCAAGATGTACATGAGCGCTATCAAACCATTGTCATGGGAAAATCGACAGGAATTGGCGGAGAACAATATTACGGTTATTTAGACAACCTTTACGATGTAGTCCAATTTAACTTAACCCGCTTTGGGATAAACTGCCAAAAAGAGCTTGTTTCTCTGATCAAAGGACTAGTACAAGACACAATGGTTATCGATCAACCTGTAGCATTTGCCCATATTGATGTGGATTGGTATGAACCAGTTTTGACCAGTCTTAAACGCATTTTTCCCAATCTGGTTGTTGGGGGCAGTATTATCCTTGACGACTACCACGATTGGGGAGGGTGCAGAAAAGCCACTGATGAGTTTTTAAGGGAAGTAACGGGACAATTATGCCTTAGATGACTCTGCTGGATCAATGAAAATAACCAGAATCAAAAATCAGGATCAGCTTTAACCAGTTCATTTAACTAGCTCTAGTCAAATCCTTAATACAATTCGCTAGAGCTATAGAAATATAGTAAATTGGCTGTTCAGCAATCAGAAATATCTAGAGTTTAAAGATACTTTTCGATAGTAGTTGCCAAAGTAGTTTTGGGTACTGCTCCCACTACCATGTCAACTCTTTGACCCTCTTTGAAAATCATTAAAGTGGGAATACTCCGAATACCATATTGACTGGCAACCTGGGGGTTTTCGTCTGTATTCAATTTGACAACTTTGATTTGTCCGTCGTATTGCTCGGCAATTTCATCGACGACTGGCGCAACCATACGGCATGGCCCGCACCAAGGAGCCCAAAAGTCTACTAAGACTGGCACTGAGCTTTCTAAAACCTCTTCAGGAAAACTAGCATCTGTTACTGGCGCGGCTGATGATGACATACTTACTTAAGTCCTTACTGATCATAAATCCTTTGCAATAATATAGGATTCTACCATGGTCAATGTTCAACAACATCTAACAGCAATTAGACTTTACATCTACTGCATTTGACCACCATCTATTTTTTTACGGACTCTCGGCAATGAAAATAGCGGAAATATCAGCGATCCTCGATCGCCTTTTTAAGCAGGAAGATATCCAACAGGATGCAGCAGAAGCTTGGCAAATTAGAAATTCTCAGATACATCTGTTAGTGATCCTCTCCCAAGACCATAGTTGGTTGCGCTTACTATCACCTATTGCTCGTGCTGAGGAAGCTCAATCTTTGTTCCCCCAGTTATTGGAGGATAATTTTGATCGCACCCAAGAAGTTCGTTATGCTCTAAACCAAAATGTTCTTTGGGGGGTTTATCATCATCGTTTAGAAAGCTTGACTACAGATGATCTCGAAAATGCGATCGCCTCTCTAGTTGCTCTGGTGGAAAAAGGTTTATCCCCATCTTTTAACCAAGTAATCGAACAACAAATTATCCAAATTGTTCAAGCAGCCAAAGCCCAGGGGCAAAGCCTTGAATCTACCTATCAAACCATTGATCGCTTGTATCAAGAAGGGGTAATGGGGGGAATCGATCAAGACCCTGCTCAACGGGAACAGTTTTTGGCAGCCTGGAAAGCTCAACTACAGCGTTTATGGTCGGAGGTATAGCTCTGATGTCTAACACTTCATCAATCCCAGATTTAATCGCCATTCTTCAGGCAGACTACAGTCGATTTCCGGAAAACCAAACCTATGATATCTACGCTGATGATGTCTATTTCAAAGACCCTTTGACTGAATTTCGGGGAGTTAAAAGGTATCGCACTATGATTGATTTTCTCCAGCGCTTTTTTAGCAATATTGAACTAGAAATTCATGGAGTTGAATCAGCAGGTGAGTTAATCAAGACCGAGTGGACGTTGAAGATGACTGCTCCCCTACCTTGGCAGCCTCGCTTATCAATTCCAGGCAGGAGTGAACTTCAAGTTAATGCCCATAATTTGATCGTCTCTCACATTGATTATTGGCACATTTCCCCTTGGTCAGTTTTACGTCAGAATTTCTTTTCGGGCAAAAAAGCGTCACAATAAAGTTAAGTAATGTAAACATATTTAATTTAGGATTTGAATTTCAGATGCGGGTAATTTTAATGACGGGGAAAGGCGGAGTAGGGAAGACCTCCGTGGCTGCTGCTACTGGTCTTCGATGTGCCGAGTTAGGCTATAAAACCTTGGTGTTGAGTACTGACCCCGCTCATTCTTTGGCGGATAGTTTTGATCTAGAACTGGGACACGATCCGCAATTAGTTAAACCCAATCTATGGGGCGCGGAACTGGATGCCCTAAGAGAATTAGAAGGCAACTGGGGAGCAGTGAAACGCTATATTACTCAAGTTCTTCAAGCAAGAGGATTGGATGGGGTGCAAGCGGAGGAATTAGCCATCTTGCCTGGTATGGACGAGATCTTTGGTTTAGTCAGAATGAAACGCCACTATGACGAAGGAGAGTTTGATATTCTGATTATTGACTCCGCCCCTACAGGAACAGCTTTAAGGCTATTAAGTCTCCCGGAAGTGGGGGGCTGGTATATGAGGCGATTTTATAAGCCATTACAGGGAATGTCTGCGGCGTTGCGGCCCTTGGTTGAACCTTTCTTTAAGCCGATCGCTGGATTTTCCCTTCCTGATAACGAGGTGATGGATGCTCCTTATGAATTTTATGAGCAAATTGAAGCCCTAGAAAAGGTTTTGACGGACAACACCAAAACTTCGGTACGGTTGGTGATGAATCCCGAGAAAATGGTGATCAAAGAATCTCTCCGCGCCCATGCCTATCTGAGCTTATACAACGTAGCAACGGATCTGGTGGTAGCCAATCGAGTTATTCCCAACGAAGTTAACGATCCTTTCTTTGAACGTTGGAAAGCCAATCAAGATATCTATAAACAGGAAATCTACGATGATTTTCATCCCTTGCCTATTAAAGAAGCACCTTTGTTCCCGACGGAAATGTGTGGGATGGAGGCTTTGGAAAAGCTCAAGGATATCTTATATAAAGACGAAGACCCAACCCAGGTTTACTATAAAGAAAACACGATCAAGATTATTCAAGAGCAGGGTAACTACAGCTTGCAACTATATTTGCCAGGCATTCCTAAAGAGCAAATTCAACTCAATAAAACTGGTGATGAGCTAAACGTCAGAATTGGTAATCATCGTCGCAACTTAGTTCTACCTCAAGCCTTGGCGGCACTGCAACCATCCGGGGCGAAAATGGAAGACGATTATTTGAAAATTAGTTTCCAAAATATGGCGAAGATTTAGGTCGTCATAAGTAAGTCAACCTAATTAAACGTTAAACTGAGTTTCCCCTAAATCCACAAATCCCTAAGCCCCCATCTCAAAATTATTTCATGTTTAATTAAGTGGAGCTACTTAACACCCTAGTGTATGTTCAGAGTAAGTTGGCGATCGCCTGTTCTAACTCTGACTGTTCTAAGGTACTGAGAATAAACACTTCCTGCACTGTTTTCCCCTGACGAGCAATAATCTTGTAACCGCCTCGGATAGGGACAGATACTTTTAACTTCAGTTTGGGAATGTGGCTTCTGGTTTTTTTGATTCTGCCTGGAGTGACAGTGGTGATTCCTTCGCATCTGATCAGTTTTTCCAAGATGGGAATCAAGCCAGGCAGATGGGTGGAATGATTCCAAACTAACCGACCATCAGAGGACATAATTAGACATAAAGTTAGGTGGGTGTAATGATCGGGTTTAGGGAGTTAGGGAGTTAGGGAGTTAGGGAGTTAGGGAGTTAGAGGTTTAAGCTTTTTCTAGGGGAGCCATAGTTAAACCTGCACGGATCAACTGTTGGTGATATAGTTCCGCTTGCTCTTGGGGGCCTACCCACACCATTGCCTGTCCTTCAAAATGAATTTGGTCGGTGAGTTCACGGGCGCGATCGCTACTCATGCCAGGGATATATTTCAGCAAACACTCAATTACGTGGGGAAAGGTGTTGTGATCGTCATTTAACACAATGATTTTATAGTTGGGATAGTGCTGCTTGATGGTCTGACCAGCTCTCTCTTTGGTGACTGTTGGGGTAACGCTCATACTAAATACTTCAATGATTTCAACTAACTTAACTGGTTACAAAACAAGGGTAGATAGGTAGATATCAGACAAACCTGCCTATGATGACATTCCTCTATTACCAGTACATCCACAATTATTTCAGTGTAGCTATTTTTAACAATTTCTTCAAAATCAGGTTAAATTTCAAGGGCTAACTTAGAATAGACTTCTTGCACGAATCATAATGAACTAGCTTCTCAAGAGGGAAAAGGGAAAGGGGAAAAGGGAAAAAGAATTAATCTTTTATTTATGCAAGAGGTCTAATTTGTTACCGTTTAACTTTAATTACCGACACCATGAAAATTGTAATTGGCTGGTTATATCCTACGTTGATGAGTACCTATGGCGATCGCGGTAACGTTATTTGTTTACAACGGCGCTGTCAATGGCGAGATATTGAAGTAGAGATTCTCCCTCTGAAGCGGGAAAGTACACCTGAAGAATTTGCCCAGGTAGATATCATTGTGGGGGGAGGGGCACAGGATCGTCAGCAAGAAATTGTCATGCGAGACTTGCAGGGGGCAAAAGCAGAGGCACTGCGAGCAAAATTAAACCAAGGCACACCAGGGGTCTTTACCTGTGGCTCCCCTCAACTATTGGGTCATTATTATGAACCTGCCCAGGGCAAGAGAATTGAGGGTTTAGGTATTCTCGATCTGGTGAGTCAGCATCCAGGTATCGAAGCCCAGCGCTGTATTGGCAATTTAGTGTTTGAAATTACCGCTACCCCCATCGCTTCGGAGTTAGCAGCAATGATCGGTGAACCACCGGTGGTGATTGGCTTTGAAAATCATGGAGGACGAACCTATCTCCAGGGAGCGCAACCTCTAGGTAAAGTAATTAAAGGTTATGGCAATAATGGCGAAGACCAAACCGCAGGTTCTTTCTATCAAAATGCGATCGCTACTTATGCCCACGGACCGCTGCTGCCGAAAAATTATTTTGTTGCTGATTGGCTGATCAAAAAAGCTTTGCAACAAAAATATGCAACAGAAATAACTTTAGCTCCCCTAGATGACACCCTGGCAATTGCAGGGCGCAAGATGATGCTAAAACGTCTTGAAATAAAAACTTCAGCCGTTGCAGTCTAAAAATATAGCTCTGTCTTTTTGGGTAAAATTGCATCGAGTTGCGTGCACTGCAACTTAATTTGTCTTAGTATTGCAGAAAGACAATTTTATGCAATATAATCTTGCAACATATAAATCTACGCAATTGCAACCAATATTATGACGGTCAAAGTACTAGATAATGGTTCTGCTGGCGCTTTAGTTCTCATCATTCCCTTGGCATTTGGTTTTGTAGTTTTGTATATGCTATGGCCATTTTTGCTGTTAATTGCAGCGATGATTGTAGCGTTGAAAATTTGGCAAGACTTCAAATGGAACAAGTGGTGTGAAGAAGTCAATCCTTACTTTAATCAGCTAATTAAGGAAACTAGAGGCTATGTAACTCCAGTAGACCTATCCGTTAAAGCCAACCTCACTCCCCATGCGGCTAAAACATTTCTTGTCCGTAAAAGTGATGAGTATGGCACTAAACCAAAAAATTTCCCTGAGCAAGGAGTAGTATACTACTTTCCTACTGCTAGCGCTTTGGGCAGTATCCTCGACGATAGCGAACCTGAAGCAGCAGTCAATTCATATCAATTGGCAGGCAAAGACTCTAACAAACTATCCGTTAGAGGTATCGCTCAATTGGCAAAGCAAGAACAAACCGAAGCTGAAGTTACAGCTCAAGATCCAGAATCTTCCTCCGTCGCCCTGATTACCAGAGCAGAATCTCCCCAATCAACTGCAATTAGCTCTGAGTCCGAGACAGATAGTTCAACTAGTCCAACCTTCGATCACACCGCATCTATTGATGCTGGTCAATCATTGATTCAAGCTGAACTAGCAAAACGCCTCGACCTAAATTCTAGTACAGTTGGCAGACGTAAATCTGACCCAGATTTTGAACTGTGGAGTATGAGTAAAGACCCCGAAGGAATTGCTTGGAGATATGACCAGGATACTAAATTCTACGTAGCAGTTGATTCAAATTAATTAGCTATCAGCCCTTCGGGTTCAGCACTTTGCGACGCGGAGCTAGTCCTTTAGGGCTCAAGTCGGGGAACCCGCCCAACGCAAGTGCTTCACTATCAGCTTTTTTAAAACAGGATTAGAGTTGGAGTTAGAGAAATAGCCTTTATTTAGGTGTTATGCTCTACTCTCTCTAGTCCTTAATATTTTATTGGGGTATCTAAAAATATGAATCAGCAATGGTATTGGCAAACTTGGCAGGATCATGCTTATCTCACCTGTGATTTACTCTCTCCTTGGCAACACGGTTTTTTCACTCAAGATTTTTATCCCCGTTTGCCGCAAGAACTCACTTCCATTTGGGGATTGGGCGACCCTCACCCTGCGCGATCGCCAAGGGAAGAAGTTTCTCAATTGGCAATAACTGCGTATCGAGTTAAACAAATTCATGGCAATCTGGTTTTAACCCCCCAAGAAATCACCGAGATTGTCGAGCAGGCCAATGATCCAGATGCTTTGGCAGAAGCTGATGCTGTAATCAGCGACGACCCTCAACAATCGGTTTGGGCTGCTAGCGCCGACTGTACTCCTGTCTTAATTGGCGACCTCGTTACAGGACAAGCCTGTGCCATTCACGCAGGCTGGCGCGGGACATCACAAAAAATTGTGCCTCAGGCGATCGCTAGATTTTTAGAATTTGGTAGTCAAAAATCGGATCTGCGGATTGCCATCGGCCCCGCAATTTCAGGCAAGATCTATCAGGTAGATGAATGGGTAGCCCTCGAAGTTGCCCAAAGTATTTTGTCAGGTCTTAATTTAGAACATTTAGCACCTGAAATCATCTTGACTAAACTCAAACATTTTCCCCAGCCGCCAATCCTGGAGGATGAACTACCAGGAAAAGTCCGTTTAGATGTCCCAAGAGTAAATCACCTTCAACTAGAACAGTTGGGAATTAGTCCAGAACAAATTGCGATCGCTCCCTACTGTACATTCCAGGAACAGGATTTATTTTTCTCCTACCGACGCACTGGAGAAAAGAAAGTCCAATGGTCAGGAATTGTTTCTAACTAACCTAAGTTCGGGTTAAGACAATTGATCGGTTAAGGTAGCTCTTAGCTCTTAGCTCTTAGCTTTAAAATCAAAGTCAGTTGTCACAACTTATCTATGCCTCTGAGTTTAACTCGTTCTTAACTCCGAACTCCGAACTCCGAACTCCGAACTCCAAATGCATTTCGATTCTGTAGAACAAATCCTAACTCAGCTCGAAACCCAGCCAGGGTGGGAGAAATTTCGCGTTCATCGTCAGCTACTAAAATGTTGGTCACGGGTAGTTAATCAACAAACTGCCCAGCATACCCGTCCTCTTTATATCAACCGACAAATACTTTATGTTGCCACTTCTGGCGCTGCCAGGGCGCAGGAGCTTGCTTTTCAAAGATATACTCTGCTTAAAAGACTTAATCAACAGCAACATCTTATTTTGGAGCTTAAGGAAGAAATTAAAGATATTCGTTTCTCTTCCTCTGGGTGGCACCAACCGACTTACTCCCAAGCAACTCCAGCAGCTTTATTTACAATTAGCGATCGCCAGAAAACTAAAATAATGACCGATCCAGTCGTTGCCCTCAAGCAAACAAATATGGGGGCAAAAGCCGATAATTCCTCTAATTATTTATCAGAAGCCCTATCTCCTTCAAAACAGGCTAAAAAAGCTGCTCAACGTTGGCTGAGGGACATGGAACAGAAATTAGAGACTACTCTTACTTGCCCTCAGTGCAATTCAGTCATATCACAGGCAGAATTAAACAGATGGAATTTATGTCATCACTGTGTGGCTCAAAAATGGTCAGTGGAATATCGTCCACCAACTTTTCCAGAACAAGAATAAAAAGAGAATCTAAAGGAAATCGAATTCTTTGTTAGTGATCCCTAGTGGTTTTAAGTTCTATTTCCTAGAAAATACTGAAAAAAAAGTATTTTTCGATACTTTTTTTTATTTCTTTTATGATTATTCGTTGCCGTTCATTAATCAATTCTAAAGACAATATAAAATATATTACCTGCCTGGGGATCACTAAAAGCCACGCTAGATAATCGTTTGAATTGGATTAGTTTGATTGTAAAGACAAAGCAGAATATAGGTAGCGGAATTGAATAAAAGCCGAGCTAAAAAACCTAAATGAAAAAAATTGATTTTTCAACTTCTGCCTGTCGCTACTGCCGTTTTTACGAGCCTGAGGGACGTAGGGGCGGATCGTGCCAATTGTTGGGGGTGCCAGTGGATAGTAGTTGGAAAGCTTGTAATTTTGCCTCTCCTCCTTTTGAAACTACTTTAGAAAAGCTAGAGAATATTTTGCAATTAGAAACTTCTATTGCTCTTGATTCTCCTGAGCGAGTAGTTCCTCAGAAAATAGATACCAAAGTAGATGCCAAAATACAAGGCAATCACTCGAAAATGGCTGCTCCCAAAAAAGAATAATTTGCTATCACCAAGAATCTGTTAGTTTGATTTCAATCTACACATTCGATGAGTTAATAAATTCCAACGATTTAGACAAAATTTAATAAGTTTTATCTTTTAAAATCTAAGATGTTTCTCAAATTTGGGAGACATTTTTTTGTACCTGCCTAAATTTTGAATCATTTTTATTTAATCATTTTTAAATTTGAGCTGAATTTAGGGTAACCAAGGATATTGATGAAAATCGGGTTCGCGTTTTTCCAAAAATGCTTGTTTGCCCTCTGACCCTTCTTCCGTCATGTAGTAGAGCATTGTGGCATTACCTGCTAACTCCTGAATACCTGCTTGTCCGTCACAGTCAGCATTAAAAGCCGCTTTAAGACATCTAATCGCCAGCGGACTTTTGGTTAATATTTCTTGTGCCCATTTGATTCCTTCGGCTTCAAGCTGTTTCACTGGGACAACGCGATTAACTAAACCCATCGCTTCTGCTTCGTCCGCACTATATTGACGACATAAAAACCAAATTTCTCTAGCTTTTTTCTGTCCCACAATGCGAGCTAAATAACTAGAGCCAAATCCGCCGTCAAAACTACCTACTTTTGGGCCCGTTTGCCCAAAAATGGCATTATCGGCAGCGATGGTCAGATCACACAATACATGCAATACATGACCTCCACCAATGGCATAACCCGCCACTAAAGCGATGGTCACTTTGGGCATTGAGCGAATTAAACGCTGTAGATCTAAAACGTTGAGGCGAGGTGTACCCTCGTCATCGATATATCCCGCCTTGCCTCTAATGCTCTGATCTCCCCCGGCACAAAAAGCGTATTTTCCGTCGGTATGGGGCCCTGCACCAGTTAAAAAAATTACCCCAATAGTCGGATCTTCTCGCGCCTCAACAAAAGCATCGTACATTTCAAATACGGTTTTGGGGCGAAAAGCATTGCGTTTATGGGGACGATTGATGGTGATTTTGGCAATTCCCTGCCATTTCTGATAAATAATATCTGTGTAATTTTTAGTCGCTTGCCATTCAACTTCCATAGGTCATTGCTAGATCCAGCAAAGTAATCTCATCACTAAGATTAAATCATTTCTTGTCTAAACTTTTGAAGCTCTCAGTTGTCCACAGGCGGCATCTGCTTCCAAGCCACGAGAATAGCGGACGCTGACGGCAATGTTAGCTTGTTCAAGAATAGCGGCAAATTCTCTGATGCGGTGACTTCTAGGTCTTTGATAGTCAACTTCAGAGATCGGATTATAAGGAATCAGATTGACATGGGTTTGAAACCCTTTTAAGCACTGAGTTAATTCCCTCGCGTTTTCTGGTAGATCATTCACTCCTGACAGCAAGACATATTCAAAAGTAACTCTTCTGCCTGTTACCTGAACGTAATCTCGGCACTCATCTAAAAGGTGGTTTAAAGTATATTTTTTGGCGCTCGGGATCAATTGTTCTCGCAGGGCTTGATTTGAGGCATGAAGACTAACCGCTAAAACAATTTGTAGTCTGTGTTGTGCTAGCTGCTGAATTTTACCAGGAATACCCACTGTCGATACGGTAAGCGATCGCGCCCCAATACCCACATCATGATTAAGGGAGTTAACCGCTGACACTACCTCATCAATGTTTGCCATGGGTTCCCCCATCCCCATAAACACTACATTGCTAACTCTTTGCTCAAAGTCTGACTGCACTGTCAACACCTGATCGATAATCTCGTGAGCCTTGAGATTACGAGTAAAACCCCCTTTTCCCGTCGCGCAGAAATCACAATCCATGGGACAACCAACCTGGGAAGAAACGCACACCGTCAGTCGTTTGCTGGTGGGAATACCCACCGCTTCAATAATCAAGCCATCTGCCAGACGCAATAGGTACTTACGAGTTTGATCTGGTGCCACACTGCAATGATAAATAGTTGAACGTCCCAGGGGATAATCTCCCATCTCCTCTCGCCATTGCTTCGGCAAGACCGAAATATCTAATAGCGATCGCGCTCCTTTTTGATACAACCATTGGTGTAGTTGCTTGCCCCTGTAACCTGGTTGTCCTTGCTCCTGTACCCAGGTGGTTAACTCCTCTAAAGATTTACCTAATAAAATGTCAGAAGTGCTTGATGGCTTGATTGTTTGTAGCGTCATAATCTTGTTATGTATCGACTTAGTTATGTATCGTTGATTGCTAGTGATCAGTGGCAGTCTCACAACATCTATAATTCTACAGCTAATCTTTCAAGCATCAGGTATTGTGATGAATTGGTAAGTTCAGCCGACCTGATTAAAGGTTAAACTAGGCTTCCCTAAATCCCCATCTCCCAAAGCCCCCATCTCAAAAATATTTCACGTTTAATCGCATAAATCTACTTAGATTGCCTGCTAGGCTGCTTTGGTTCTTGGTCTAAATCGGCAACTTTCTGTCGAATTTCAGGATTATAGAGACGGAGATAGTTCCAATAGTTGCCAAATACCCCTTCAACATAATCTTTGGTTTCAGGAAAAGGTATTTGTTCTACAAAGCGATCGCGATCGCGAATATCATATTGCTGTAACCAAGCGCTGACATTTCCTGTCCCAGCGTTATAACTCGCCACCGCTAGTAGAGAGTCATCCTGATAGCGTTGATGATTATGTTGCAGATACCACGTCCCAATTTTGATATTGTCTTCGGGATTAGTTAAGGAATAATTTGCCAGCCCGATTTGTTCGGCTACCCATTTAGCAGTGGGGGGGACAACCTGCATTAGACCCACCGCACCAACTTCTGAATCAATAGCAGGATTAAAGGTAGACTCCTTGCGCATGACGGAAATTGCCAAGAGGGGATTAATCTGGTTTTGTTGAGCATTTTGGAGAATCTGTGTCTGATAAGGAAAAGGAAACAGGCTCTGCCAATAGGTTTTGGTTTGGCGTAAAGCGCGCCATTGTGCTAATTCTTGGGGGGTTTCTCGTTTCGTCAGATCCCAAATTTGCTGCATTCCCTGGCTATATTGACCCCGTCCTAATAACAGTACCCCTTCGGTAAACTGCTCGTTGACGGTGGTTTGTTGGGGATGTTGGATTTCCGACTGGAGTAGGAGCCAAGCATCGTCATACTGTCCCAAAAGATAGAGTTCTTGGAGGGCGGCTGAACCCATGGGTAATGGTTCATAGGTTTGGGTGAAATCTAAAGTGGGTGAAAGAGGACGCAGTTGGTTAAAATCCCCGACATTCCACCCCAGCATCACCGCCGCCCGCCACGCCCAATAGGATTGAGGGTAGAGTTTGATTATTTGTTTAAAAGTGTTTTTCGCCGCTTCTGGCTGGTGAATTTCCATGCCCCATTTGCCCGTTGTATAGAGAGCTTGGGCGGCAAAATCTTGTTCTGAACTCGATTTCACTACAGGCTGCATCCATGACCATGCCTCTTGTTGATTACCCTCAGCCGCTAAGGTTTGGGCTTTTTGCCAGCGATAGGCAGTCGCTGCGGGGGATTTGCCATATTGATTGAGTAGTTTTTGGCGTGCGTCATTAGCAGCATCATACTTGCTAAATCTCTCATGGATGATTGCTTTCGAGCGATAGGCTTCAGGAGCAACTGCGGGAAATTTGGCGATCGCTTTTTCCAGATACACAATTGCTTCATCTCCACTAGAAATACTGGCAAGATGAATTAAAGCCTGTCCTGCTTCTTGGGAATCATGATATTCCCGCAGTAATCGTTGGTAAGCACCGCGAGCCGTATCTAAATTACCATTACGATGAAATCCCCTGGCAGCACGGTATAAATTACGGGGAATTGATGAGGCAAAAATATAAGCATCTGCCGCTTTGCGATGTTCCTCAGACCGCCAGTAACCATCGGCGATCGCTTCCCAATCATCGGGAGTTAACTGAGCAGGATATTCCAAGACCAGGCGATCGCGAATCGGATTTAGGTCTTG
>JBJOPG010000060.1:0-41929 GCA_046050865.1 Cyanobacteriota bacterium | reverse complement strand
ACCATCATTACCATTGAGCAAAATGCGATCGCCATGATGTAAAATTTGCGTGGCATTGGTGGCGTTAGCAATGGCGGGGATTTGTAATTCCCGAGCAACTATGGCGGCGTGGCTATTTTTGCCCCCAATTTCGGTGATAATTCCGGTTACCTGTTTGATTAAAGTAATGTGTTGAGGGTCGATGACTTTCGTCACTAAAATTGAGCCAGTGGCGATCGCTTCGTCGTAATCTGCTAGGTCTGGAATCACCACGATTTCCCCTTGAATAATCCCTGGGGATACGGCAAGACCCGATAGTAAAGACAGTCGGCGATCGCCTAACTGGGTAAAATAGAAACAGGGGGTAGTGTTGGATGGAGACTCAAATGTAGTCCAGACTAAATACTTTATTTCGGGCTGTTGTTCCAGGATGTTGTGAGTAAGCTGGATTAATTGGGCGATCGCCTCATGGTTTAAGACGTAGCTTGCCGCCAGATCTTCTGGGGGGAGATAGGCTTCTAAGCAATCATTAGAGGGGATTGCTAAATCAGTGTTTTTCTCTTGATAAGCATAGTTTTTATGACCTAAATGTTGGTCAATGATCTGCCCTAGATCGCGGTCAAAATAATATTCATCAGCCTCCGTGTCTCCTTGGAGTAGGCTAGTTTCCAGCCCCCAATTAGCTTTAATTTGCATAAAATCATCACTAATTTCGATCGTCCCCGAAGCATAAGCACTTCTCAAGGGTCTAACTAATACGGAAAAATTCAGACGTTCGCGCAGCTTATCCCCATTCAAGTAAAAGCCTGAAGAGTAATCGCTAGTTAGCCCTAATTTTTGACCATAGATGAGACTACTGGCAGAAAAGAACTCAGACCAAACTGATTTAAGTGCCGTATTTAAAGCTTGTGCCGTACAGTTGCAAGTATGCGATCTCCAAAGACTATTAGCAGAGGGTGCTTCCCCAGAAGAATAAGTGACAAAGGGTTGCAAAATTAAACTAGAGGAATTTAGCTGTTGTGCAGCCTGTAATATTTGGGTTTGCCATCTTTGAGGAATAACTGTTCTTTGAATAATCTGGCGACTACCCCCAGAGAAAGCTTGTCTGGTTTGATAGTCCGCCTGGACATCTTGACTCAATCCTCGATGTAATAGGGATTCATTGGTCAGCAGTAAAAACTCGTGCCATAAATTACTACCGACAACAAACCCAGGTACAATCGGATGTCCATCTTGAAGTAATTGGCTGAGAATAAAAAGTTCATCCCCAACCAATGATTGTTCTGTATCCTGAATTTGTGAAAGCCAATAAATGTCCTTCACCGTTTTAAGTCACAGCGGCTAATTCTTGTTTAACTGAACTTTTAGCTAACAACTCATCACTCAATTTCATAAATGCTTTAGACCCTCCAGAACTGGGCATAGCTAGAGAAACAGGGGTAAATAAATCGACTGCTTTAGCCACATTGACATCCATGGGGATTGATTGGCTAAATAATTGTTCTGGCAGAAAGTCATCTTCAACTCGTTTCATCACCTGTTTATAGTATCTGCCCATTAGTCCCCCAGCGGAAAGGATAAAGACAATCCCCAGCAGTTGAACGCTGACAGGATGAGTATCCTTATGACTTTCTCTCAGTTTAGCAATTCTTCTTTCTAAGAGCTGAATCCCCACCAAGGAAAGGGGTTCTGGTCTAGCAGGTAAAAGATAAAAATCACTAGCAGCAATGCCACTGCGGGTTAACAGATTATAACCAGGAGCGCAATCGAGAATAATAAAGTCATAGTAGTCAACTACTGGCTCCAGTATATTGCGGATGAGCGCCCGTTCAAAATCATCCCAAACCTTCTGAAACTCTTCTTCGCCTTTGGCGAGGGCTTGCTGATGGAGCATTTCCGAAACCTGATACTCATCGTAAAGCTCAATATCTCCTGGCAACAGTTCCAAGCCGTGAATTCCACAAATCTGGGGGACGATGATGTCATCAATATTCAACTTATGCCAAGGATTGGGGGCGATCGCATTTTCTAGCAAATAGCTCAGGGTATGTTTTTTCTTGCGCAACTTAGCAAAATCATGGGGCGAAACTAAACTTAAAGTGGCACTGATTTGTGAGTCCAAATCTAAAACCAATACACGCTTGTTGTGTCTTTGGGCTAAACAGGTAGCCAGATTAACAGTCAGAGTAGTTTTACCTACCCCGCCTTTCATGTTGACGGTGCTGATGATAGTTCCCATGTTTCAAATTCCTAACAGTCCTTGTTAACGTTAGTGTGCCAATTAGGATTGTGGCAATGGGAAATCATAATATTTTCTAAAGTTTTGACAGGGTTATTGGTAGTAAAATGTACTACTACGCATTAAGGACTAGCTCCGCGTCAGGGATTTAGGGAAAGTTAAGTTAACTTGTTACCCCCATCTCCCCATCTCCCCATCTCTCAAACCGACTAGTGTACGTAACGTCAGCTATAAATTTACGCCATAGTGAAGTCCTCTTGGGTAAGAGTAACGGCACTAACATTGACCAAACTCGCCACAACAGCATTATTGTTACTCAAGTCATAAATGATTGCCCCTGTTCCCGTAGCATCATCAACAATATTTAAGTCGCTGAAATCTAAACTACCAGTGAAACCCAGAAAATCCAGACCATTGTTAAAGTCATTGATCACGACACTGCCTTGAGCTGAGGCGATCGCAAAAATATCGGAGCCAGCTCCACCAATCATGATATTGCTACCATTTCCACCATAAAGTTGATCATCGCCATAACCACCATTTAACGTGTCATTTCCATCGTCACCATAGATCCGATCGTTGCCATTTCCCGCAGCTAAAAAGTCGTTGCCGATGGCGCCATTTAGCAAATCGTTGCCATTACCACCGTAGAGATTATCATTACCGTCACCCCCATTCAAGGTGTCGTTGCCATCACCCCCATCAAGTAAATCAATATCTATTCCACCATTCAACGAGTCATTACCAAAATCTCCCAATAATCTGTCTCTGCCAGCTCCGCCGTTTAACGTATCGTAGCCATCGCCGCCATTTAAAGTATCATTGCCATAACCACCATCTAGGGTGTCATTTCCTTCGTTACCGTAGACAGTATCGCTATCATTTCCCGCAGCCAAAAAGTCGTTGCCAAGGGCGCCAATTAGCAAATCGTTGCCATTACCGCCGTAGAGATTATCTTTACCATCGCCGCCATTGAGGGTGTCATCCCCAGCGCCGCCATCAAGCAAATCAATATCTATTCCACCATCTAGATAGTCATTACCAAGGTCGCCGATTAACCTATCGTTGCCAGTTCCGCCATTCAACGTATCATTGCCAGTTCCGCCATTGAGAGTGTCATAGCCAGCGCCGCCATCAAGTAAATCAACATCTAATCCACCCTCCAAAGAATCATTTCCCAGATCGCCGATGAGGGTGTCTTGACCAGCGCCGCCAATCATCGTGTCGTTGCCGATTCCACCATATAGAGAATCATTACTGTCACCACCGTAGAAGAGATTAGCAATGTTATCACTATTAAAGTCTAATTTAAGATTTTCTGCACCAATGGTAATTTGAGTAGAGTTACCTAGAGTTTGATTGTTCCGAGAAAAACTGACATTATAAGTGCCTGCTGATAATGCCATCTGATAGCCTCCAGCCATCATACTCTGAGTACTGTAGGCAGTATTATCAGATTGACGAACAGCGGTTATGGTAATTTCTCCTAAACCTTCCCCGATGGTATAGAAGTCATCTTCTAAAACCAGGTCATTATAGGCAACACCTGTGAGGAAAACATTTGAACCAGATTTTGCAAAGTCTTGGGTTACCATCAAGGCATCGAAACCTTGATAATCTCCAGTAAGATTACCCAAACCGATTTCTCGAAAATTTGCATTTAAAGTATTTTTACGATGACCAGCACTCAAAAATAGGCTTTGGTGAATATCTGTGATGAAATTAGCAATATCCATCGGCCCATTTGTGCTTTGGAAAGCAATATTTTCTCCCGAAAACCAGCTACCAGTAAATGCGTATCCCGCATTCATCATCCGTTGCCGAGAAGTAGTTGGTAGATTAGTAGTTGGGTCGATGATACCAGCATGGCTGAAAGTATCTGTATTTAGCATCCATTGACTATGCGATCGCGCTGCATCGATTAATAAAAAATTAAATGCTAATGGTTGCTTAGAACCGCTAGAAATAGTGTCGGCAGGTAACTCAAGGTTCAAATCTACCAACCCAGTAATTGGATTTATTAACTCAAATGAAGTAGCCTCTCCAAGGGGATTAAGACGAGCACGATTAATCAATTCGAGCATATATTGCTCAGATGCTGAAGGTTGAGTCATGGAAAATTATATTATTTTTGAAATAAACTTACTTACTTACTAATTTAATCAAGGTTTGTTTATTTGAAAACAGTATTTATCCCATGATTTTTGTGCAAGACAATGGCGTATATTTACTTAATTAAACAACTTGATTCTAATTCCCAAACTATGAAAATAAGCTATGCTAACTATTAATAAAAAAGAGATATAGACAATAATTTGTCCTAGATATAGAGTCTGTCGATAGCCAAATAGAGTCTTGAGAATAATGCCAGGGAAATTCTGGTCAGGTAATATATTGGAACCATCCCAGACCTGAGTCCCCAGAATACAGGAATCACTGATACCCAAACACCAGTTATTAGTTGATAGTTGAGAGATTAATCCCAAGGCAACATCGAAATGTTGGAGGGCTCCTACAACTAAACCCCCAACAATCAATAATAAAAATATCCCCATGATCTGAAAAAAGAGGCGGATATTAATCCTAACTCCCAAAGCAAACAGGGCTATGCCCATGATCGCCGCCAGACTTAACCCTGCCACTGCTCCTAAGGCAGGGAAAGTCCAATTCTGTTGAAATTTTGCCAGAATGAACAAGACTGTCTCAAGTCCTTCCCGCACAACCGCCACAAAAATCAACAGAAAAACAGCCCGACCAGAATTCTGACTATCTAAAACCGAAGTAATTGTGCCCTCAATCTCTCCTTTCAGGGATTTTGCCTGTTTACTCATCCACAGAAGCATCCAACTCAACATGGCGATCGCCACCACCCCAAAAGTTGCTGCTGATAGTTGCTTAACTACAGGGGCATAGATCCCTCCCGCTGTTTCTACGCCAGAAATTACTCCCCCTAAGAGAAAAGCCAAGGCGATACTGGCAATAATGCCCGCCATTATTCCTAAGTAAACCCAGGGATATAATTGTGTCTGTCCTGCTTTCTTCAGACAAGCCATCACAATTCCTACTACTAGGGCTGCTTCAAATCCTTCCCGAAGCGTGACGATAAACGTCGGTAATGCAGCAGTGAAGTCCATGCTTTAGATTTATAAAAGATATATATACAAGACAGTCAAGTGATCAATTAATGATCAGATGCCAAAACCAGGTAATGGTAAAAAAGGTTATGGTCGCAAATCCGAGCACAATCAGAGCCAGCACCAAGATCAAGCCGAAAATAAAGAAGCGATCAGCTTTAGTAGGCTTATCAGTGGATTCAGTAATGTTGAGATGTTTTTCTAACAGTTCAATATTTTTGACATTAGCCTTCCACCCCAAATCGAATAAATCTCCCACGACAGGCACAGTACCAGCAAAAGAATCGATCAAAATATTGCCCACCATTTTCCACAAAATCTCACGAGAAATACCCATTCTGGCTGCTTCAATCACAATATATGCCGCAATACCTCCTGTAACGGTATCACCACCACCAGGAAGTAAACCCAGAATTGGATCTAGCCCGAAGCTAATTTTGGTTCCAGGAATGGCGATCGCATTATCTAATAGCTTACTAATACTGCGCAACTTACTGAGTTTACTAATCTGTTGAGCAGGTATAGATGTTTTCATGAGTTATTGTTACTAATTACTAAGCGCCTAAGTCTTCCATTGCCAGACGAATTTGCTCAATACGTCTGCGGTTAACTCCCAAATCTGATTCTCCTACCCGTGAGGCAGATCTAACTTGAATGGTGTTTTCTCCTTCAGGAAAATAGAACTCGACATCATCGACAAATTTAAAAATACGACTGGTGGACTCAGTGTGGATATAGTTACCAGTATCTTCAATAACTTCAGTCCGAGGAACTACCGAAAGCACCTTTAACAGAGTTTCTTTGGCTGTAGTGCGATCGCCTCGATAGGCAATGGGTTCAATGCTATGTTCTTCATCGCCATCTTGACCAACGGTCAGAGCAGGCTCCGTGCTTGTAGCGCGGAGTAATCTCTGACTTACAACACAGTTCGGCGAACTAGGACAAGGAGCAAGATGATTATTCTCTATACCAATTGCGGCAAAGGCAGAAGCAGCAAAGATGAGACTGGTGGATAGGACAACAAAAAAACCAACAATAATTGAGATCAAACGGGACACAATAATTCACTCTTGAACAAAATACTCTTTTACTATAAATTGATTTTTATGATTTTTGACCAACGGTCAGAGCAGGCTCCGTCTTTTTAAGGCGGAGTAATCTCTGACTTGAGATCTCAAGCTAGTTTTTTCGAGAACAACACAATTCAACAATTTAGATTTTGCAGGCGGCGTTTAAAGGCAGCGATGCGGTCACTAAAAATATTCCAAGAAAATAAAAATAAAAATACATTAGCCCAAGTTTTAGCTAGATCCTCTAAGGAAAGTCTTAGAACCATATCCTGAGGGAAAGCACCATCCATTACTACCATCAAACTAAAACAAATTGCTGCTCTCAACAGATCAGATCTAGTGGTATTACTCCACTTTTGATAGTTTCCCCAGCTCGCAATAAAAACAAGTTCAATAATTCCCAATCCTAAAATTATTAAAGCATCATTAATCCCCAAAACATAGCCTATTTTTTCATGAATCAAAAAACGTTCATCAAAACCTAAGTAACAAAAAAAACAAGCTTGTGAACGATAAAAATTTACTTGACTAGCATTAATTTTTTCTATAGGCGACAAAGCTAAATTGACTTGAAACATCAAACTAGTAGCCCATAACAAAAAGACTGTCAATGTAGTATTTACTGCATAAAATGGAACATCTCCTTGTATATCAGCAAAGAAATTACGTACAAAATCTTGAGAGGTTTTGATTTCAACAAACATCAAAACTATACTATAAGTTATTAATAATATTAGCCAAAGATAAGAATATAATTTCTTCATATTAGTAAATATAAAATGTTAGCTTCAAGCTTGAAAGCACACTATTTTAGACTGACAAATAGAATCTGTAAACACAAGATAGTACGCCAGTACTCTGCGCGACTACAAAAATATTAAGGATAAGCTGTATCTTACAACCCACATTCCGCAGAAATTAGAAAGTGACTAAATTCTAAATTATTATTAATTTGAGCCTTGCATAATTGAGACGTGAAATTAGGCAAACAGCAATACAATGTTCAGATTTACACTCTGAACATATTCGTAAAAATGGAATAAATCGCCACTCAAATAAGCTACCTGGGCATCGGGAAATATTTGGTCGAAAAGCGAGTAACGTTAGTTAGTAAGGAGAGTGAATCGTAAATCCCGTAGGACAAGCCAGTTTACCATCGACTAATTCTATTGATTGTGAATTATCCTTTGTTGGTTGATTGCTGGCACAAACAATTGATTCATAAAGACCGGTCTTTTCGGTAAACGATGTACCACCAATATAACTATTCACAGTACTAGACTTGGGAGTAGCTTTAATTTGAGCTAACTTACCATTTTCTAGAACTTCGATCGCAAAATCAAAGTAGGTGCTCGGAATGGCAAGTCCTAGTGAAGGAATATCCTTAGCGAAATTTCCAGTCTCAAAATGGTAAGTCTGTTGTCCTCTATTTATTGTTCCCACACTATTAATTCCTTCTTGTGGTCTGTTAATTCCAGTAATTTTAAATCCAGTGGGACAGGAAAGTTTTCCATTACTTAATTTAATTGACTGCGAAATATTTTTGGTCGGTTGCACGCTAGCACAAATAATTGATTCATAAATACCAGTGTCATATGCGTAATAAGTACCACTGATATAGCTCCTAAGGTTGTCAAATTTGGAAACAGCTTTGACTTGAGCAAATTGATCATTTTCTGATAGCTCAATTGTGTAATCGTAATAAGTATTAGAAGGAGTGAAACCCAGTGAAATACTATCTTTTGTAAAAGCTCCAGTTGCAAAATGAGAAGCTTGTTGTGCCCTGACAATGCCTTCAACACCAGTCAGTGCTTCTTTGTATGCATCGTGAAAAGCAATTGTAAATCCAGTAGGACACTGGAGCTGTCCATTAACTAGTTTTATTTCCCCCACAAGAACTTTGGCGACACGTTCACTTCTACAAAGAATTGAATTGAAAGCAAAGTTTTCTTTATCAAAGGATAATGCTCCCGTAAAAGTTTTAAAGCCCCTGATTTTATTTGGGGTAGCTATTGTTTGAATTAGATTGCCATTATCAATTATATTGAGTTTATACTGATAAGATTCATTTAAAGGTGTTAATTTTAACTGATTTAGATCATCAGTAAATTTTCCTACTTCTCTATAAAATAAAGTTTGTTCGACCCCATTTACCGAATTAATAAAAGTTTTCGCTTCTGTTATTGCTTGAGATTTTTCTGTGGTTTGAGCTGAAACTGAAGTTGTGTTTATACCTAATGTTATTGTGGACAAAATTAAACAATAATGATACATTCTCGACTTAAACATGAGTATATTAGTAAAAATTGTAATTACAACTTACTAATCTAAGAGGTAATTATTCTAAACCCCATCGACAAATATACTTATTTTCAATTTTTAGCAAAAGTTTCCAGCTTAAATGCTATTTTCCGTCCTAATAAATCAGAACATTCGACTTTTTCATGATTATTGTTAATCAATAAAATCTTAGTCAGAGAAGTTGAAGTTCTATGTTTCAATCAAACCTAAATCAGACAATGAAGTTGTTCCTGCTACCAAGCTTTCTTTAGTTTGTTTTGGCAGTTGCTTAACATGATATTCCAGGCGGCTAGCAGCGGATTTTGTGCCAATTTCAGCAGTAAAAACCAAGCGTAAGGGGTGGCGGGTTCTGGTATATTTTGCCGCCTGCGCACTACCAGATTGGTGCACAGCAAAGCGTTTCGCCACATTATTGGAGATGCCCGTATAAAGAGAGCGATCGCCACAGCGGATCATGTAAATAGACCACATGTTAACTACCTAACAATAGACTTCTTACACGAATCATAATGAACTAGCTTCCTAAGAGGGAAAAGGGGAAGGGGAAAAGGGAAAAAGAATTAATCTACTATTCATGCAAAAGGTTTAATAAGCGGTTGATCAAGCGATCGCCACAGCATTTAAATCAAATTTTAAATCAAAAATCTTTTCAATCACATCTGCTACCACTTTATCGGGGGTAGAAGCCCCAGAAGTAATACCGACGGTGATTTTTCCTGCTGGTAACCAGTTTTCAGCGATCGTTAAGTCTTGGTCTAGAGGTTTGTGTTCTAGGCGATCGCGACTGATGATCCGTTCAACGCTGTCAATATGGTAGGAAGGGATATGATGTTCTATGGCAATTTCTTGTAGGTGGGTGGTATTGGAGGAGTTAAAGCCACCAATGACAATCATGAGGGATAAATCTTCTTCAACCAAATCAAACATGGCATCCTGACGTTCTTGAGTGGCATCACAAATAGTATTAAAGCTCATGAAATGCTCGTTCAACTCAGTGGGGCCAAACTTTTTCAACATCGTCTGTTCGAGCAGCTTGCCAATGTGCTCCGTTTCACTTTTGAGCATGGTGGTTTGATTGGCAATACCGACTTTCTCTAAATCGCGATCGGGGTCAAAACCTTCGGAATAGGCATGTTTAAACTTAGCCAAAAACTCTGCTTTGTCGCCGCCATGAAGAATATAGTTAGTGACATATTCCGCCTGAGCCAAATTCAACACTACTAAATAGCGATCAGCAAAGGAACTAGTGGCGACGGTTTCCTCATGGGCATATTTGCCGTGAATAATGGAAGTATAGTCGCGTTTTTTGTGCTTTTCTACAGAATTCCAAACTTTGGATACCCAAGGACAGGTTGTATCCACAATTTTGCAGCCTTTATCGTTGAGTAACTGCATTTCTTGAACGCTAGCACCAAAGGCAGGGAGAATCACTACGTCCCCTGGAGCAACTACCGTAAAATCTTTTTCCCCTTGAACTAATTCAATGAAACCGACGTTCATCTCCTGTAAACGCTGATTTACTGTGGGATTGTGAATAATTTCGTTGGTGATCCAAATCTTTTCCGTGGGGAAATGTTCTCTGGCTTCATAAGCCATGGCGATCGCTCTTTCTACCCCCCAACAAAAACCAAAAGATTCTGCCAGACGGATCGTGACATCACCCTGTTCTAAACGATAATGGCGATCGCGAATAGTCTGAATCAAATCACTTTGATACTCAGAATTCATTGTCCCTGCTACTTGTTCGTCATGTCCAAAACCGCGACGATGATAGTTTTCTGACTGTTGTAAATTACGTTTAAAAGCTTTAGTATCTACTTTTTGATTAGTCATAGCGGTTTAGATTAAACTATCTTTAAATTTAAGATTATGTGCTGATTTCTTCTTTATCTTGCTTGACATCAGACACTTTAAGATTATGCTTCATATTTTACAGTAGTTTTTAGTTGGAAAAATCAGTGGCAAAAATGAATGATGATGGGGATAACCAGGCTGAGGGGTGTAATAGGATAAAATCGTTACAATACCTTATTATCAAGTCTAAAAAATATTTTAGTGAGTTTACCAGAAGCAGATACTCCTCTTTACAATCACACTTTGCCAACTATCGAAGATTGGTTGCGGAGTAAAGGTTGTAATCAGGATCGAGAAAATCTTCACTCTTGGCATTTAGAAGCATCAGCCTGGAAAGCCGAAATTACCCTAGAGACAGAAGAATTAACAGTACGCTATTTTGATGCTGAACTAGAGAGTCAAAACCTCAGTCGTTCTTTCAAGTATTCCCTAAGTCGTCAAGATATTGAAGATGCAGTGTTTTCGGGGCCATGATTTGGAGTTCGGAATTCGCCCTGCGGGTTCGACAGTTTGCGACGCGAAGCTAGTCCTTTAGGGCTCAACGGGGGGAACCCCCGCAACGCAACTGTCTCAGAGTTCGGAGTTCAGAGTTTTGAGGGTCTGATATTTTAAATTACTTGGCGTTGCTGAGTTGATATATGATTCGATTAGTTTGCAATACAAGCAAATTAACTAGAAAGCTAAGAGCTGATAGCTAAGAGCTGATAGCTAAGAGCTAATAGCTACGTACAGAATACTCTTCGGTTCCATACTTCAAATCAGCAACGCCAATTATTTGATTAGGTTGAACTGGTTATGACGAAAAAAGTATTAGTAATAGGCGGTTACGGCAGGATTGGTCGTCGTGTCGCCGAAGATATTGTTAGTCATACCGATGCGGCAGTGACTATTACCTCCCGTCAGACTCGTCCACAGATTCAACCGTTTAAATTTTTAGCTTTGGATTTAAGCGATCGCCAACGGCTGAAGCAGGTGATTGCTCAACAGGATCTGATCGTCCACTGTGGAGGGCCATTCCATCATCGAGATGGTCGAGTTCTAGCCAGTTGTATTGACCAGGGTGTAGATTATATCGATGTGAGCGATCATCGTTCTTTTTATCAACAGATAATTAAATATCAAGACCAGGCGATCGCCGCAGGCATTACAGCGATTTTAAATACAGGCATCTTTCCTGGTATTTCCAACAGCATGGTGAAACAAGGCATCGAACAATTTGACCGCCCAGAGAAAATCCACCTCAGCTATGTAGTAGCTGGCTCAGGGGGTGCAGGGGTAACGGTGATGCGTACTACCTTTTTGGGCTTAAAGCACAAATTTGCCGCCTGGATTGATGGTCACTGGCAAGAGATCTCACCCTACACGGAAAGGGAGGTGGTTGAATTTCCTCCCCCCTATGGCAAAACTGGGGTTTATTGGTTTGATGTGCCAGAAACTTACACCTTTGCCGATTCTTTTCCTGTCAACACTGTGATCACCAAGTTTGGCTCGATTCCTGACTGGTACAATCATTTAACCTGGATTACGGCTCATATCTTTCCTGAAGCCTGGGTGAGTAGTCCCCAAGGCATCGAATTTTTTGCTCAAGTTAGTTATGCCATGACCAAAGTAACCGATCGCTTTAGTGGGATTGGGGTGGCAATGCGGGGAGAAATTACAGGACAAAGGGCAGGTAAACCCTATACCTATCGAAGCACCATGGTACATCATGATACGGCGATCGCTGCGGGAGCAGGGACAGGGGCGATCGCTCAATTGGTGTTAGAGGGGAGATTAAAGCAACCAGGGATTTATCCTGTGGAGCAAGCATTGGCAACAGAACTGTTTGTCGAGATGATGCATAGCCGTCAAATTAACATTGAAATTGAAGAAATTGAATCTTGAGGAAAAGTATGCCTTTCCCTTTTCCCCTTATGCGAAGCGGTACCCTTTAGGGTTTCCCTTTTCCCAACTCAAGTCATTCCATTTTGCAACTCATCGAACTCACGTTAATAATTCCCCGCGCAGAACAGTAACTGCTTGACCTTGAAGCAAGACGCGATCGCCACCGTCATAATGGACTTTAACTATTCCCCCACGAGGAGAAGCCTGATAAGCTAAAAACTGATCTTGGTTCAGCCGCTCGCGCCAATAGGGAGCAAGACAGCAGTGGGCAGAGCCAGTGACTGGATCTTCGTCGATGCCTACTCCAGGGGCAAAAAATCTGGAGACAAAATCATAGGGAGAATCGCTTTCCCCTTTGCTAGTCACAATTACTTTCGAGATCGGTAATTGCTTGAGTAGGGTAAAATTAGGCTGTAGTTTTTCCACTTGCTGGGCTGTGGCAACTTCCACGAGATATCCTAAAGAGTTGTAGGAAACAGTTTTTAATGGCACCCCCAGGGCATCCCCTAATTTAGTAATGGGGGGAATATCTTGGGAGCGATTCACCGGAAAATCCAACTCGATCCAGTCGTCTTGATACCTAGCCGTCAGCACCCCACTCTCGGTAGCGAACTGAATTGATTGCCCAGTGGAAGCATAACCCTCTGTCCAGAGTACATGAGCGCTGGCAAGGGTAGCATGACCACACAAAGGAACTTCCGTGGTCGGCGTAAACCAGCGTAGACGGTAAGATTGATCTTGCTGTTCTTGCTTAAGTAAAAATGCTGTTTCTGACAAATTCATTTCTTGGGCGATCGACTGCATCCACTGCTCATCTTGAGGTGACTCCAGGACACAGACAGCGGCGGGATTTCCCTGAAAAGGGCGATCAGTAAAAGCATCCACTTGGATTATGGTTTGTTTCATCTTCAATCTTGGATCAAAAAAATAATAGTAGGTTTGCGTTGCAAATGCCCAAAGTCAATACAATACTAGAGAAGGAGTATTAGATGATCAAACCTATGAAACCGAACAGCCCAAACTATCTCATGTCATTTTTAGGACTAAGCATCGCCACTAGTCCTTTTATCTTCAGTATTTTATGCTTATATTGCTTAACAAAATTGATGGCAGAATTCGGCAGAGCCAGTGAAGAAATATTTCGCGCGGAACGTTTGCCCACCTTGAACTTTCCTAATACTGATCGTTGATTGAGTTAAGTCTTTAACTACGTTACTACATCTGTCAATTTACGATTTATTTTAAGTCAAATAGAGGTTTTTATGAGTTCGGTTGTTCAATCTTCGATCGCAAATCCAGAAGAAGCTAATATAGTTAACACTTCACATTTGTTGCTGCGCCATCGACAAAAACTGATTGAAGACCTCTGGGAATCAGTGCTGCGGTCAGAATGTGGTCAAGAAATGCTCGATCTACTCCAGCAAATGCGCTCTCTTCACTCGGCGGAAGGACAAGTGACGGCAACCATTACTCAATCTTCTGTCCCCCAATTAATCCAAAAATTAAGCCTCAATGATGCTATCCAAGGTGCTAGAGCGTTTGCGCTTTATTTTCAACTAATTAATATTGTTGAACAACACTACGAATCAAGAGAGCAAAAATTAGCTCGACGGGTGACTCAAGTATATTCCCCGAAACTCAATGGTCAAAAGAATGGTAAAAAGCCCACTGTTTCTAGTCCGCTGCTAGAAGATTCCGACCACACCCAAAGCACGATAGAGTTAAGTGATAATTGGACTGAACCCAACGTCTCTAGTAATAGTCAGGCGGGACTTTTTCAATGGCTATTTCCTTATCTCAAGGAAATTAATATGCCCCCCTTGATGTTGCAAAGATTGTTAGACCAGCTAGATATTAGACTAGTATTTACTGCCCATCCGACGGAAATTGTTCGTCATACCATTCGTAAAAAACAGCGGCGTATTTCCCAGATTCTAGAGCAGCTCGATCTTGCCGAAGAAGCAATGCAAGAAATCGGTCAAATTGAATCCTGGGAAGCGAATGAAGCGATCGCTCAGTTAACGGAAGAAATCCGTCTTTGGTGGCGCACTGACGAGCTACACCAGTTTAAGCCTAAGGTGTTAGATGAAGTAGATTATTCTCTGCACTATTTTCAAGAAGTTCTGTTTGACGTAATTCCTCAGTTAGCTGCCCGTCTCCGGCAGTCTTTAGGGGCATCTTTCCCCAATTTGGTGGCTCCCACCCATAACTTCTGTTACTTTGGCTCTTGGGTGGGTTCAGACCGAGATGGCAACCCGTTTGTTACCCCGCAAGTAACTTGGGAAACTGCTTGTTATCAACGAAAAATTGTGATTGGCAAATATCTGGAGGCGATCACCCAATTGCGAGAAATCTTAAGCCTTTCCCTCCACTGGAGTGATGTGCAGCAAGAATTGCTCGACTCCTTGGAACAGGATCAGCAGCAAATACCTAGTATTTACCAGGAATTGTCCATTCGCTATCGTCAAGAACCCTATCGTCTCAAGTTAGCTTATATCGCTTATCGTTTGAGCAATACCATGGAACGAAATCAGGCTTTGTCTTCGGCGGTGGGTAGACAGGCAGTTTCGGAAATTCAGACGGAAAATATTTATACTTCGGGGGATGAATTTGTTGCGGAATTAAAATTGATGCAGACTAGTCTGGCAGCTACTAGCTTGCAATGCCGTGAATTAGATAATTTGATCACCCAAGCAGAGGTGTTTGGTTTTAACTTAGTGGAGTTGGATTTTCGCCAAGATTCCTCTCGCCACAGTGAGGCGATCGCCGAAATAACGGCATACCTCCAAGTATTACCCCGACCCTACGATGATCTTTCCGAAGCGGAAAAAACTGCCTGGTTAATTCAGGAATTAAAAACCCGTCGTCCCCTCATTCCCGGAGAAATGCCCTTTTCTCCCACCGTCTGTGAAACCATTGAAACTTTTCGGATGCTCCGACTGTTACAGCAAGAATTTAGTACTAAAATCTGTAAAACCTACATCATCAGTATGACCAATTTTGTCAGTGATGTTTTAGAAGTACTGTTACTGGCTCAAGAGGCAGGGCTATATGACCCTGCTACCTGTCAAACTTCCGTGCGGATTGTACCTTTGTTTGAGACGGTAGAGGATTTAAAACGGGCTCCTGAGGTGATGCGAGAACTGTTTGAATTACCCCTCTATCGTGCCTCCTTAGCTGGGGGCTATGACCATGTTTCCACTCAACAGCATGCGATCTCCAGTACCGCTTTAACCCCTCTTCAACCCAGTAATCTCCAAGAAGTGATGTTGGGCTATTCTGATAGCAATAAAGATTCAGGCTTCTTAAGCAGTAACTGGGAAATTCACAAAGCTCAACGAGCCTTGCAAGCAGTGGCGGCGGAATTTGGCATTTCGCTGCGAATTTTTCACGGTCGTGGTGGTTCCGTCGGTCGCGGGGGTGGCCCTGCCTACTCAGCAATTTTGGCTCAACCAACGGATACGATCCAGGGCAGAATCAAAATTACGGAGCAGGGGGAAGTATTAGCCTCGAAATATTCTTTGCCTGAATTGGCGCTCTATCATCTAGAAACTATGACTACAGCAGTGATTCAATCCAGTCTGCTCGGTAGCGGTTTTGATCGGGTTGAACCCTGGAATCAGATCATGGAGGAACTATCAGGGCGATCGCGTGCCGTCTATCGCGCCCTAATTTACGAACAGGAAGATTTTGTCGACTTTTTTCATTCCGTCACTCCCATAGACGTCATTAGTCAACTTCAGATTGGCTCTCGCCCCTCTAAGCGTCCAGGGAAAGGGGAAGCCAATAACAAAAAAGATATGAGCAGTCTTAGAGCAATTCCTTGGGTCTTTAGCTGGACTCAAAGTCGCTTTCTTCTCCCTGCCTGGTATGGTGTTGGTTCCGCTCTCCAGGGATTTTTAGAACAAGAGCCTCAGAAAAATCTCGATTTGCTGCAATATTTTTATGTCAAATGGCCTTTCTTTCGGATGGTGATCTCGAAGGTAGAAATGACCCTGGCTAAAGTAGACCTCCAAATTGCTGAGCATTATGTTAAAGAGCTATCTCAACCAGAGGATCTCGAACGGTTTCAAAAGTTATTTGCTCAGATCTCAGAAGAATATAACCTCACCAAAACTTTAATTCTCAAAATTAGTGGTCAACAAAAACTCTTAGATGGCAATCTCCCCCTTCAGCGATCGGTTCAATTGCGCAATGGTACTATTGTACCTCTTGGGTTTTTACAGGTGGCTCTGATCAAGCGTTTACGGCAACATGATAAGTCCCAAGCTCTTCACTTCCGCTTTAGTAAGGAAGAATTGTTGCGGGGAGCGATGTTAACCATTAATGGGATTGCGGCGGGGATGAGAAATACGGGTTAAATAGCCCATCCCCTCGAATTAATTGCCAGGCTTACGCACTGATGTTACGCAAAACAACGAGAATATAGATAGCTTTAGTAAGTTATGGAAATAGAATAATGAACCGTTTTCCCTTTTTCCCTTAACCTTTTCCCCGTCTTAATTACTTATATACCAATAGGGTAAAGCGAAAACAGCTTCCAGATTCAGGGGCACTGTCTACCCAAATTTGACCATAATGAGCCGAAACTATTTGGTGACAAGTTGCCAGCCCTAGTCCATAACCTTTTTCGGCGCGATCGCGTTGAAGGCGGAAGCTGTCCTCAAAAATCTGTTCTCTTTTCGTTAAAGGAATTCCTGGCCCCGTATCACATACACTTACTTGTACTTTTTGGTTAGTGCGATGGAGGACAGACAGAGAAATACTACCTTTTTGTGGTGTATATTTGATAGCGTTATCGAGCAAGTTACTGATCAGTTGGCGAATCAATTCAGGATCGGCATAGATCAGAGGAAGATCTTGTGGCACGTCCAAGACAAACTTCATCAACTTCTGTGCCAATTTGTCATCAAATTGGCTGGCTATATCTTCACACAAAAAACAGAGATTTAACGGCTTTGGTTTGACCGCTAATTTGGCATTGTTATTTTGCGAGTTTTGTAGCAGTTCACCGATCATATTGTCCATGATATTGAACTGGTTTCTCGCTTGACGAAATAGCTTCCGTTTCAAGGCGATGAGCTTCTTGACCGATAAACCGTCATTTTTCTCTGACAACTCAATGGTTTCCACCGCCATAGAAGCAGCAGTCAAGGGGGTGCGCAAGTCATGAGCCAACATTGCCAAGATTTTGTCTTTAAATCGGAGTTGTGCTTCTAACTCTGCTTTTTCTTGCCTGAGGCTAAATATCTCATCCGACAGCATAATGCCTTGAGCATCGTAGCTACTACTATTGGGCATCACTGTCCCTTGAGATTTTTCCGTGTGCTCAGGGCTGTCTAGATCCAAAGAAACTCTGTCTTGTCCTTTCCACTGGGGCCACCATTTCTCTAACTGTTGAATTAAATTGCTTCCTGCTAGGGTTTGTCTTGGTGCTGGAGACATTTTCACAAGAGCAGGAGTCGCCACTAGTCTAAAGAATTCCACTAGATGAGGCTGTTTCTCAATTTCCACTACGTCTAACTTAAAAGCATAGTCAGAACGTAAGCTTTGTAAGTAAGCCTTAATTTCTTGGACTTGTTCTTCAGAAGAAGAACGTTGATCGACAAACAACAATAGTTGAAGCAATAGTTCCTCCGCGCCACCTTGATCGGAATCGGGACATTGCTTATGGGAATGCAACACTAAATCCAACTCAACACTTCAATATTCACTCTCTAAACGACGATTCCAGCAACCGCCTCCTACTCTTTGCATCGTGTTAACAGAAGTAACTTTAAAAATTCAATTGAACTTTTATTGATAAATAGCTATCAGTTAACTATTAGCTTAATCAAAGAGAGTTTACCTATAGCTAAGACTTTATCAGAAGACACTATTAAGATATCATAAAATTTACCTAGATTGCCCCCGTTCTTCAATTCAAATCAACTCTTACCTTTAAAGCCCTGTCTTCACTACTAGCAAAAAATATTTAGAGATACTACATACTACATCATGGCTCTTGGTTATCTTGCTCTCGTCTTACACGCTCACTTACCTTTTGTCCGCCATCCAGAAAGCGATTTTGTTTTAGAAGAAGAATGGCTATTTGAAGCCATTACCGAAACCTATGTCCCGCTGCTACAAGTTTTTGAAGGCTTAAAGCGGGATGGAGTTGACTTTAAAATGACCATGAGCATGACACCTCCCTTGGTGTCGATGCTACGGGATGAATTGTTACAAGATCGTTACGATGCTCATTTAGCCCAATTAGAAGAATTAATTGCCAAAGAGATTGACCGCCATCAGCACAATGGTCATATGCTCTATCTGGCGGAATATTATGCCAACTCCTTTAGCCAAATTCGGCAGACTTGGGCTGGTTACAATCGCGACTTAGTTGGTGGTTTTAAGAAGTTTTTGGAGAGTGGCAATTTAGATATCATCACCTGTGGCGCGACTCATGGCTATCTGCCGTTGATGAAGATGTATCCCCAGGCAGTATGGTCGCAGATCAAAGTTGCCTGCGAACACTACGAAGAAAATTTTGGTCGCGCGCCCAAAGGGATTTGGTTGCCAGAATGTGCCTATTATGAAGGCTTAGAGAGAATGCTAGCGGATGCTGGCTTACGTTATTTCCTCACTGATGGACATGGTATTCTCTATGCTCGTCCTCGCCCCCGTCATGGTTCCTATGCTCCCATCTACACGGAAACAGGAGTAGCTGCATTTGGTCGTGACCATGAGTCTTCGCAGCAGGTTTGGTCTTCTAAGGTGGGCTATCCTGGGGCGGTAGAATACCGTGAATTTTACAAAGATTTAGGTTGGGAGGCTGAGTATGAGTATATCAAGCCCTATATCATGCCCAACGGACAGCGGAAAAATACAGGTATTAAGTACCACAAAATTACGAGCCGCGATGGTGGTCTGACAGAAAAAGGTCTATACGATCCTTATTGGGCAAGGGAAAAGGCGGCAGAACATGCGGGCAACTTTATGTATAATCGCGAGCGCCAAATCCAAAATTTAAGTGGCATGTTACAGCGTCCGCCGATTGTAGTTTCCCCTTACGATGCTGAATTATTTGGTCACTGGTGGTATGAAGGACCGCAATTTATTGACTTTTTATTCCGTAAAAGTTGGTTCGATCAGGGTACTTATGATATGACTCATCTGTCAGAATACCTCCAGCAGCAGCCGACCCAACAGGTATGTCGTCCATCCCAATCTAGTTGGGGTTATAAAGGGTTTCATGAATATTGGTTGAACGATACCAATGCGTGGGTTTATCCCCATCTCCACAAAGCAGCGGAAAGAATGATCAAGTTAGCCGATCGCGAACCTGCCGATGAGTTGGAATGGCGAGCATTAAATCAAGCTGCCAGGGAAGTTCTATTAGCACAATCTTCTGACTGGGCATTCATTATGCGGACAGGAACCATGGTGCCCTACGCAATTCGGAGAACGCGATCGCATTTACTGCGCTTTAACAAAATCTACGATGACATTTTAATTGGCAAAATAGATGCGGGATGGCTCGAAAAAGTCGAGTTAATCGATAATATTTTCCCTAATATTGACTATCGTACTTACCGAGCTGTTTAATAGGTTTAAAAGTTAAAAAGTAGTAAAACCAGCTTAGGTTTATAATCCATCTCCCAGCGGTATTTTAATTATCGTTAGGAGATATTTTTTTATTGATTTTTGCGTTCTAATTTTGATGTAGGAGTAAAGCTGCAAAATAATAATATTAATACCCCAATATTAATGGCTACATCGGCAATATTAAATACGGGAAAATTAATTAGCCGAAAATCGCAAAAATCTACCACATAACCAAACAAGAAACGATCAATACCGTTGCCTACGGCTCCTGACAAAATAAATCCATAACCTAACTGTTCCAGAAAAGTCAATTTAGGAGAATACCACACAAAAATAACCAGAATAAAACTGACTATTAGAGAAATCCAGCGTAAAATATCAACCTGTCCGCGAAAAAAACTAAAAGCAGCTCCAGTGTTAATTACATAAGTGAAATGAAACACGTTTTGCCAGAGGGGAAAAGTATCCCCTACGGCAGGAAAGTTTTGCACCACAATATATTTAGTTAACTGATCGAAGATAATGCCGACAATAGCTATTATTAAAAAGCTTCTTTTTCGTCTCATCATTTTCTTACTCATAACTTTTCAAGATAAAATAAAAACAAACTTAAGGTATAATCATTAAGAATCTTTGTGAAAAAGATACAAAAGTCTATAAGACCAATTATATGTCTCTTCCTATTCGCAACATTGCCATTATTGCTCACGTCGATCACGGTAAAACCACTCTCGTAGATGCACTTCTCAAACAATCGGGTATTTTCCGCGAAGGCGAAGATGTACCAGATTGTGTCATGGACTCTAATGATCTTGAAAGAGAACGGGGAATTACAATTCTGTCCAAGAATACCGCAGTTAGCTATCAAGATACCCTAATTAATATTGTTGATACTCCTGGTCACGCTGACTTCGGTGGGGAAGTCGAACGAGTACTGGGAATGGTTGACGGTTGTGTCCTCATCGTTGATGCCAACGAAGGGCCAATGCCTCAGACTCGCTTCGTGTTGAAGAAAGCTTTAGAGCAAGGTCTACGTCCCATTGTCGTCGTCAATAAAATTGACCGTCCTCGTGCCCATCCCGATGGTGCAGTAGACAAGGTATTTGATTTATTTGTCGAGCTGGGCGCAGATGATGACCAGTGTGACTTTACGACTCTTTATGCTTCTGGTTTAGAAGGGTATGTCAAGGAAACCCTAGATGAAGAAGGGGTGGATATGCAACCCCTGTTTGAGGCGATCATTCATCATGTTCCACCTCCAGCAGGAGATGTGAACAAGCCATTGCAGTTACAGGTCACAACCCTCGATTATTCCGATTATCTGGGACGGATTGTGATCGGTAGAATTCATAATGGTGTGTTGAAATCAGGTCAACAGGCTGCCTTGATTAAGGAAGATGGTAAGGTGGTTAAAGCCAAAATATCCAAGCTGATGGGCTTCAAAGGTCTGGCGAGGGTAGAAATGGATGAAGCTACTGCTGGTAATATTGTGGCGGTGTCAGGCTTCGCTGACGCCAACATTGGTGAGACTATCACCTGTCCTAATGAGCCCCAAGCATTACCCCTGATTAAAGTAGATGAACCTACTTTACAAATGACTTTCTCGGTAAATAATTCTCCCTTTGCAGGACTGGAAGGCAGTTTCGTCACTTCTCGTCAAATTCGCGATCGCCTAATGCGAGAATTAGAGACAAACGTGGCTCTGCGGGTAGAAGATGGAGAATCAGCGGAGCAATTCCTGGTTTCTGGTCGGGGAGAATTGCACTTAGGCATTCTGATTGAAACCATGCGTCGGGAAGGATATGAATTCCAAGTATCCCAACCCCAAGTAATCTATCGCGAAATCAAGGGTAAGCCTTGTGAACCTTTTGAATATCTAGTTATAGATGTTCCTGAAGCTGCCGTGGGAAGCTGTATTGAGCGTCTCGGACAGCGCAAAGGGGAAATGAAAGATATGCAAAATGGTGGAGGACGTACTCAACTAGAGTTCGTGATTCCTGCCAGAGGTTTGATTGGTTTTCGTGGTGACTTTGTGCGGATGACTCGTGGAGAAGGGATTATGAACCACAGTTTCCTAGAGTATCGTGAATTCTCTGGAGAATTAGAAACCCGTTACAACGGCGTGATTATCGCTTTTGAAGAAGGTGTAGCCACTTTTTATGCGCTGAAAAATGCGGAAGACCGCGGAACCTTCTTTATTACTCCTGGTACCAAAGTTTATAAAGGGATGATTGTTGGGGAACACAATCGTTCTCAGGATCTAGATTTGAACGTTTGTAAAGCCAAGCAACTTACTAACCACCGTGCAGCGAGCGGAGATGAGCTAGTACAGCTTCAAGCGCCAACTGAAATGAGCTTAGAACGAGCCTTGGAATATATTGGCTCCGACGAGTTAGTAGAAGTCACTCCCGAATCAATTCGTCTCCGTAAACTGAAAACCAAGAAACTGGTTAAAAGTTAGGATTCAAGTTAATTAACATCATTAATTATCATGGGGAGGCGATCGCTCCCCTTTTTTTGAGCTTTTTTTCCTCTGAGATACACGGTTTAGAACTATCTCTTTTAAGCGCTACTGCTTTAGAAGAGACTTAACTACACTTAAGACTAATGCTCAAGACTAGTTTGAACCATTGGCGGGATTTCCCACAAAAGCTAGGGTTAAGCTATCGTGAGCTAGAAAATGCTGTAAATGATAGGCTCTTTCTTCAGTTTTAAGCAAAATCTGCTCATACAAATAACGAGTGGCGCGATCTCCTAAACTTTCTGCTTGAGCTGCTTGTTGACGCAATAGCTTGATAATCTCTTGTTCTGCGGCAAGATCATGCTCTACCATCTGACGCTCACCAAAAACACCATCTGCTTCTTGTTCAAAGCAGCATAATTCTGCTAGTTTGCTAAAACTAGCCGCAGGAATACCACCCAAACCGTTTTGTCTTTCGCCTATTTCGTGGACATGACTTTGAACTTCTCCATAGCTTTCGGCAAAGAACTCGTGTAGAGCATAAAATTCTGAACCTTCAACTACAAAATGATGTTTTTGATATTGCAAGTATAAACCTTGAAAACTCGATAAGACGGCATTAAAACCTTCACATACTGGCTCGGTGATGCTTTTGTCTAATAAGATCGGATTGTCTTCGACATGACCATAAGGACGTAGTAAGCCTGTGGTAGTAGACATAATTCTTGCTCTCTCATTAAGTAAACATTATTGATATTGATAGTCTCAATCTATCATGAAAAGCCGATTGCCAATTTAGCCTTCATTAAATTGTCACTAAGCTTTATTCACAGATATTTTCAACTTATGAAGTACTTGGGAATAGAAGATATCTTATCTTTTACAAGTTTAAAACAATTTAGAGCCTCCATACATATTGATAAATGGTGATACGGCAAATTCTTGGGGAAATAAATTGGTCAAGAAGAAATCTAGGGTAGTTGATTTAATAAATCCTTGAAATACTGCCACTGTTCCAAACCGAACTCCTGAAGCTCTCTGTTCGGCTAAAATCAATTCGATTTGCTCACTATCAAGAATTGCGGCTTGTCTAAGGTAGTAGCCCAAAGCGTTTTTTTCGGACTCAATCACAGCCTTTGTCCAATCTTGAGCAAAAAAGTCGGCAGTTTCGGGCTTAATCAACTTTTTATGCGCTAGAATCTCGCCGATCCTTAAGGCAGGATATTGCATCTTGTCCTGTAGCGCCGATTCAATTTGCCTGGAGGAAACTAGATCGGCTTCTTGTAAAATTGCGCCCAGAGTTTTAGTTTTCATTGCCACCAGGTGACTAATATTCGTCCGGTCTTTGGCTGTTAAACGATAAGATTTCATAGTTAAAAATAGATAGAAAATAATTACTCAAATTACTCAATCTGCATATTTTTTCTAATCTTAATATTTTTGATTGCCTAATCCTTGTGATCTAGAACCAATTAGTCTGACGGGTAGCGATCGCTTTGATTCACAGTGCAGTTTCAGATACTGGGTTACTAGATTAGCTTTAGTAGATTACGCCTGATGTGAATTATCTTCGTTCTAATTTACTAGCTCTTAGCTCTTAGCTCTTAGCTTTTAGCTCTTAGCTATCAATACGTAGATCTAATCTAGAATCCAACAATCATGAGAATACTTTCGAGAAAATATTTTATGCTGTTTGTGAAACTTAATAATACGCTTCGAGAAAATACAAAAAGCTTATAGCTTATAGCTTACGGCTTATAGCTAAAAAAGAATCACTATGATTTTTAATTCACATTAGACGTATTGCATTTAATTTTATTGTATCTGATCTGTTTTAAAACCAAGAAAAAAATGCGCGATCGCCTGAATTTTGTGAAGCATTTGAAAAAAGCGATCGCAAATTCCTAATTCAAATCAACTAAGCTAGATTTTGAATTGCTTGATCGCAATTGTCGACTTTTTTATCTAAACCCACTGCTTGATATAATTTTCTGGCATTTTCATAAGCTTCTTTTGCTTCTATTTCTTGCTGTAGATTTTGCCTAGTAAGTCCTAAATGAAACCAATTGTTAGCTTCTCTGTGGCGATCGCCTATTTCTTTGGTAATCTCTAATGACTGTTGATAGCAATCAATCGCCTTTGAATATTCTCTTAGAGAATAGTAAGCACTACCTAAATTAATTAAGGAATTACTGATGCCATTGCGATCGCCTATTTCTTGTTTAATTTCTAATGACTGTTGATGGTAATTGATCGCAATTCGATAGTCTCCTAGAGAACCGTAAACACTACCTAAGTTCCCCAAAGAATTGCTGATGCCATTGCGATCACCTATTTCTGTGGCAATCTCTAATGACTGTTGATAGTAATTGATCGCCCTTTGATAGTCTCTTCGAGAATGGTAGGCATTGCCTAAATTATTTAAAGAATTACTGATACCATTGCGATCGCCTATTTCTCGTTTAATCTCTAAAGACTGTTGGAGGTAATTGATCGCATTTGGATATTCCTCTAGGGAATTATAAACATTACCTAAATTATTTAAAGAACTGCTTATAACATGGCGATCGCCTATTTCTGTGGCAACCTCTAAAGACTGTTGATGGTAATCAATAGCTTGTTGATAATCTCCTAGAGATCTGTAAGCATTGCCTAAGCCCATTAGAGAAATACTTATAACATGGCGATCGCCTATTTCTGTGGCAACCTCTAAAGACTGTTGATGGTAATCAATAGCTTGTTGATAATCTCCTAGAGAATGGTAAGCATTACCTAAGCCCATTAGAGAAATACTTATAACATGGCGATCTCCTACTTCTTGTGCAATCTCTAATGACTGTTGATAGTAATCAATAGCTTGTTGACAAGCTCCTAGAGAACTGTAAGCATTGCCTAGTTCATTATAAATATTAATGATATTTGGTAAATTATTTTTCTTTTCTTTCTTACCAGAAGAATTATATTCATTTAATAAATGCAACAATAATTCGATCCTTTCTTGCTTTGCTGGCAATTCTAAATTTTTTACAAAATTATCAGGAAAAACTGTATCATCACTTCTAAGTGAATTAGAACGATTGGTTTTAAAACAAAAAACTTTTCGATTCCATGCCCAAAAGTCAGGAGCATATTTCGCTAAACGAGTTAAGGCATAATCGGGTAAAAATAAAAGTAGAGGATGAGGAACGCTAATTCTTAAATCATCTCTGACAAAATTAAGATTAGCTAATACAGAAGGATATTCGCCCAAAATCCCAATTGATTTTTCCACTCCAGTAATTAACAGAATTAATTTCTTATCAGGAGCAATTTTTATTTTGGTTAATGCGGCAACAAGTTCATCTCTTAAAAACCGTAAATTAGGATCGGGAAAATCTAAAATTTCAAACTGAATATTCTGACAATCTGGGTGTTTTATTAGAGATTCTATTAAAATATCTCTGTCTTTAGCAAAATTAATTTCAACTAGCCCAATATTTAACTTGTCATCAGTAAAATCAACAAAAGTCAACAGTTCAGTAAATGGCTGTTGATTGATGTTTAAAAATGAATTACTTTCTCCTTTTATATTATCTATTTCCAGATTTTTGCTGTTCATTTTCGAGTGCTTCTTGGAAGAGGGGACTTGATTTTAAAACTGGATTAATATAATTCCAACGACTAGCACCGTTGTATTCTAAAATTGAGAGATTAAACAATAATGATTGTCCAATTCCATCTTTATTAATATTCTTGGTTAAACATACCTGTGCTAAAAAAGAATAATATTCATTCAAAGTAATTCTCTCAAAGTTAAACTGCTCTTCTTTAATGGCATAAGTAACATCTTCAGCAGTTACTTTATTACTAGAAGCTGTTAAACAAGATCTTGCTGTCATTTGCATTAGTTGACGTACATGACCACCACTTGCTTTTACTAAATCTAATAGTTGTTGACGAGATTCAAAAACGGCATCAATATCTACTCGCTGTTCTATTAAACTAGCAAAAGCTTCTAATCTATCTTCTTTATATTCTAACTCGCATTGATCGAGATCATATTCGTAGATATTAACCATCGGCATAATATTAGGACTGCCGAAAGATGTACTCAAATTTTTATCAGAATAAACAGCAGAAATTGGTACAGTATAAATAATAGTTGTATGTAATCCTTGCAACTGAGCAGCATAATCAAAAAATAAATGATTACCTACTTCCGGAGGAATACGATCTAGGTTATCTAAAATAATTAGAAATCCTTTTTCATATTGTGGTTGTTTTTGTTTTAATTTATTATGAGCATCGCCTAACAAAAGATTAATATCTGCTTGTAAACGACTAATATCTTTTTGCAGAGTTTGTCTAATCACCTGCTTCTGTTTTTGAGAACCTTTTATTTGAGCCAGTAATTTAGCTAATAATTTAGAAATAAAGGGAATTCTAAACCCAGCCTCGGCATTTACTTCCGCACTTATTCCTAGTTCTACACTTTTTTCAGTTTCGTTAGTGATCTCTTTAAACCAGGATTCAAAACTAGCTAATAGTTTTTTGTCAAACTCAGCACCTAATTTATATAGTTCATCAGCAACTTTTTTGATAATTAGTAAATATAAATCTGTATATTCGGCATCATTAATATCTAATTCAATATCTGCCTCTAAATAAACAATATAGTATTCCGATTCTAATTTTCGCTGAATTTTTCTTAGTTCAGTACTTTTGCCACAACCTCGATGTCCAGTGAACAAAATAGTACAAAATTCGGCTGGTTCAAGAAACTCTAATCGTTTGGTAATGTTTTGAGTTACTTTTGTACTGCGAACTGTTAACAAATCTACATAGTATCGTTCAATATTTTGACCAATTAAAGGCTCAGGAGTACAGATACGGTAAGCATCTCTAAGAGTGGCAGCGCGATTATCAGGCAAGGAATTCATTGACTATTTTTGAATTGACTAAAGCTATTTTAACTAGTTCATGGTTAATGCTAAAGAAATGCTCTCGATCAAGTTTTGTACATAACATGAGTTCATTAGCCGACTACCGAAATACCCTCAACGATTAGAGAAGGAGTAAAACAAGAACCATTCCAGATGGCGTCATTGCCTAAAGCAACAACTTGTTTGAGGATCTGATAGACGTTGCCAGCGATCGCTGTATCTTTAACTCGTCCTGTAATCTTGCCATTGACTACCCGATAGCCCAGATCGATATTAACGGAAAAGTCGCCACTGATATCTGCACCCCCACCCAGGATTTGATCGACGATAATTCCGTTGTCTAGCTTGGTGATTAACTCGTCCCAAGAATCCTCCCCCGATGCCACAATTAAATTAACTAAAGATGGACTAGGATAACTATCCAAAGCAGGACGAAAACCATTTCCCGTGGGTTCAAGGTTTAACTCCCTGGCAATGGTGCGATCGCAATAGAATTGATTTAATACACCCTTGGTAATCAAATTGAGCTTTTGGGTTAGCATTCCCTCATCATCAAAAGGACAGTCATAGGGGCGCAATTCGGGCTGTTGAGATAGGGTGATTTGCTCGGAGATCACCAACTCTTGCTGAAGATTACTCCAGGGAGAAGATTTTTCCTTAACTCTTTTAGCATTTAAAGCGGAGGAAACTGTCTCCCAAAGCAAAGTTGCCGCATTAGCGGTGAGAATTACGGGAATATTTCCTTGAGGGGGATTAACGTTATATTTTGCCCAATCTAAACGCCGAATAATATTTTCAATCACAGGACTGAGGTTTAATTTCTCTTTGCTATATTCACCGTCAAAAACACCGAGAAAATCTTCTCCTCGAATCAATTCTGCACCGAGAGAATAACTCAAACCCGACTCATGATAATGACAATATAGTCCTTGAGAATTAATCAGAGTAACGCTTTCTTGCTCAAATTCCAATTCCGCTGAACAAACAACTTCAGGATATTCTTCTCGCAATCGAGTGATCGCGCGATCGCCATAGGCAATTAAATCGGGAACCGATGCCCCCACTCCAGTTAAATCATAAGTTACTTGGCGAGGTGGTGCTAACTCAATAATTTCAGGGGCGTTAAGTTGAGATAAGGCGATCGCTTTATCAATTAGTAATTCTGGTTCAATTTTGCCGTAAGCCACCGCTAGACCAGGACGATTGTCTTGCCACAGTCTTAGGGCAGTCCCCATCGATTGAGAGCTTTCTAGTTGCTTGAGGCGGTTGCCCTCAAAAAAGACTGGTTGAGATTGGGATGATACCTGATAAACTTCCGCATAGCTAATCCCTCGGCGAGATACTAAGCCAAGTAATGATTCTAGTTCTTCATTCATTTAATATTTAGTTTAATCGTAGTTTAATCAGCAACTTATAAGCCCAAAACTTTAGCAACAAGATTTACAAAATTTTAAATTGCTTAATTGAAACCAATTTTAGTTGGTCGGCATAATTAATTAAATAGCAATACCATCGCAATATTAAACTCAATAATATTGTGTTATGTTTTAGCGATCGCCATCTCCCAAGAGTTATCTCAGAGACTTCAAAATGTATGTCTCCTAAGCAAGCATAGTTAATTATCTAAAGTTTTTGTACTAATACTACTAATTGATTAAAAGATTGAGTTATGTTCATCGACTGGTCAGAAATTCGCTCAGCGATACTTGCCACTTCTTGTACAGAGTCTTTGGCGAATGCCGAACTTTGTGTTTGATTTTCTACTGATTGAGCAATGTTTTCGATCAGAGTATTCATCTTGTTATTCAGAACAGCAAACCGTTCTAGCTTTTGGCGGACTGCTTGAAATTCTCCTGTTCCACTAATTAGCTGTTGTGTTCCCGAATCAAGTGCAATTGTTTTTTCTCTCACTTCTAATTTAATATTGGCAAACAAAGGTCCTACCTGGGCTGTAGCTTCAAAGAGCTGCTGCATCAAAGAGAACATAGTATCAGACGAATCAATAATTGAGTTTTGACTGCTTTGTTCAATCTGACTACGATTTATCGATCTGGTTATGGTCATAGACTGTTGAGCTAATTGCTTGCTCACATCTTTGATCGTATTGACTGTCTCAGACAGCTTCTGACAATAATGGTTAATATTATCTAACCCAACCGCAACATTTTGAACCGTATGTTGAATGTTGGCAACGCTATTAACAGCACGCTCCAAACTCTCTTGAGTACCCTGTACTGCTAAATCATTTTGCTGTTCTTGGAATTTAATCTGCTGAACATTTAAGGCTATGCCACCAAATGCATCGGCGACCTTTTGAATCTGGTGTAGAACATTGATCGTGGTCTCGGATTGACGCATAGCTTCTTGGGAAAGAGTTTGATAGGCGTCTCCATTATTTGCTAGCATTTCAACGACTTGATGCTTGAGGGCTTCTATTTGCTCATGTTGTTGATGGGATACCTGATCGCTTGTATTGCTAGATTCTTTAAGTTGTTCTAAAAGTGTGGCGTTATCGAGGGCAAAACCAACTTGAGTAGCAATCTGTGTTACCCAGCGAATCTCAGGTTGTTGCCATTCACGGAAGTCAGAACATTGATGAGCAACCAGTAATCCAAATAATTTACCTTCACTCACAATAGGTGTAACTAAATTGGCTTTAACTTCTAGCTTTTCTAGCTGCTCAATGTAGCATTGGGTCATGCCTGCTTCATAAATATTACCCCAAGCTCTAACTCTACCGTTACGATACTTGTCGAGATATCTGCTTTCAAAACAGGGATCTTTGATTACTCTACCTTTTGCTCGTGTCCAACCAGAAGCTACTGATTCGGCAATAATTAGACCATGATGATCCGAGTTCATGCCGTAGACTACCACGCGATCGCATTCTAAGATTCTCCGTATCTCTCGCACGCTAGTATTAAGAATATCCCCTGTTTTTAGCGAGAGCCGAATTTGTTGGGTAGCATCGGCAAAGTGATCTGTCCACTGGCTTTCACTTTTCACCTCCTGTTGTAATTGTTTAGCATTAACTAGCAGTTCAGCGTTATCGAGGGCAAAACCGACTTGAGTGGCAATCTGCGTTACCCAACGAATCTCAGGCTGTTGCCATTCACGGAAGTCAGAACACTGATGGGCAACCAGTAGACCAAATAGTTCACCTTCGCTCACAATAGGCGTAACTAAATTGGCTTTAACCTGTAGCTTTTCTAGCTGCTCAATGTAGCATTGGGTCATTCCTGCTTCATAAATGTTACTCCAAGCGCGAACTCTACCATTGCGATATTTGTCTCGATAAGTCGGTTCAAAACAGGGATCGTCTATTTCCTTATTCAAAGCTCTTGTCCAACCAGACGCAACAGATTCAGCGATTACTGAGCCATAGCGAAAATCTTTATTTAGACTATATACCACCACGCGATCGCATTCTAAAACCCGACGTACTTCTTCGACACTAATTTCCAAGATATCTTCTTGGTGCAAAGATTCGCGAATGTAGCGAACAGCATCGGTGAAATATTTAGTTAGTTTGGCTTCATTTTCTAGCTGATGTTGTAGTTGTTTAGCATCAGCCAATAGTTTGGCGTTATCGAGAGCAAAACCAACCTGAGTGGCAATTTGGGCTACCCAACGAATTTCAGGCTGTTGCCAATCACGGATAGCTGAACATTGGTGTGCAACCAGTAAGCCAAATAGTTTCCCTTCGTTGAGGATTGGGGTGACCAAATTGGCTTTAACTTCAAGCTGTTCAAGTTGTTCGATATAACACTCAGTTAAACCAGACTCATAAATGTTGCTCCAAGCCCGAACCCTGCCATCGCGGTACATATCAAGATATTTGGCTTCAAAGCAAGGATCATTAATTACTTTTCCTTTGGCTTTGATCCAGCCAGCCGCTACAGATTCGGCGACGATCATGCCATGATGATCAGAGTTCATGCTGTAAATTACCACGCGATCGCATTCTAAAACTTTACGTACTTCTTTTACGCTGGCTTTTAAGATATCTTCTTCAGTTATAGAAAGTCGAATATATTGAATCGCTTCAGTAAAATGCTGATTCCAGAGATTGTCACTTGCAGCTAATAGTTTTTGTTCTTCTTGATCAGTTTGAGTTAGCATTTTATTGTATTCGAGCATAAGACCTACTTGAGTAGCAATTTCCGTGATCCAGTGAATTTCTTGTTCTTGCCAATTACGAGCCTCGCCACACTGATGAGCGATTAATAAGCCAAATAGTTCATTTTTTCGCACTATTGGGGTGACTATTTTGGCTTTTACTTGCAGAGCTTCCAACTGTTCTAGGTAACAGGGAGTAACATCTTCAGCATTAAGGTCATTCCAAGCGCGTACGCGACCTTGAGCATATTTTTCGATATATCTAGCTGCAAAACAAGGATCGTCGATGATTCTCCCCAATGCCTTAGTTAATCCAGGCGCAACAGATTCGGCTATCACTACGCCATAACTATTTTGATCGAGACTATAAACTACAACGCGATCGCAATTAAGCAGATGACGTACTTCTGTAACTGTACTGTTGAGGATGTTTTCTTGTCCCAACTCGTTAGCTATTTTGTCATGAACATCGGCAAACGCATTACTGATATTCTCCTGAGCCCCAGTGCTTTGTATTGGTTTAATCTGCTCATTGCCATTGCCATTCCCGTTTCCATTTCCATTTCCATTTCCATTTCCGTTCTTCGCTCGATCCATTATTTGAGAATTTCCTTCCTGTTGAGTCTCTGTTACCTGTTTTGTAGAATTGGCATTTTTTAACTTCTCAGCTTTGAACATACTTGCCAGAGCATAGCCCGTTATGTTGGCTTTCTCTGTCAACAAAGTGACTGCTTGAGAATGCCAGGGTTGAAGTCTAGAACATTGATGGGCAACCAAAAAAGCTAATAACTTATTGTCAACAGAAATTGGGGCGATCGCTAGGCTTTTTATCCTTAACTTTTTTAAATCTTCTAATTGATTTTGAGCTAGATTTACCTTATCTATATTATCTATAGCCACCGCCTGACCATAGCAGTAAGTTTCTAAATAATCACCTCCTAAAAAAGGATCTATAATTACCTGTCCCAGAAGCGAAGCATATATAGAGTCAACAGATTCTGCTATTATTTCGGCAGAGGGAAGTTCACTAGCACCATAGATCATGACGCGATCGCACTTGAGAATTTTTCTGGTTGTTTCGACAGTAACTTTTAAGAGTTCTTCAAGATTTTGATAGTTGCTTTGTTCTACATTAGGAGATTGAATCATTTATCGTTTTAATAGATAGCCTCTAAAACATTGAAAAAATAAAATTTGTTGTTTTAAAAAATTATCAACCTCTTTTAAAGATTTTTCAGTATTCTACTTCTCATTTCAAATTTATTATCTGCCTTAAGTTATTAGATTTTTTTACCAAATTTTTGCTGTTGATCTTCTAGTTAAAATCATCACAGAGGATATCATGTTGTATATATTGTATATAGCTTAGACATACGACCAACTGTCATACTTCCTGTCCGAAAATTAAAGAACTAAAAAAAACTAATATTATCTTGCTTGATCTATAAATTTAAAAAATTTAAATTATTTACGTAAAATCACTTAGACACTATTGTATTGTATACAAATTAATACAAATTACTCAAAGTTTTTTTTGTACATTGACTACATTGATTACTTATTGTCGGCCACCAGCAAAAGTCAATCAGTCTAGATCCTAAGTCACTCATTGTTTTGCCATGTAATGCGCCGTTAGTATACATTTTCACGTAGTATAAAAAAAGAATCAATATATTTCACTCTGCAATTAATTTTATGGGCAATCTGCGTGAAAGAAGCTATGAAAAGTTGACTTTAATTACTGTAGGTATGACCGCTTTAATTGCTTTGGCATGGTCAATGGGATTAATTGGCAGAGGAATTTGGCAATTATCCCAATCCACCCTGGAAACTACAGAAAATAGTCAAAATATTCCCAATTTTGCCCGCGTACCAAATGTGGCAACTGGAGTTTTTAACTATGGTGGTAGTACTGCTTGGGCTTCTCTACGTTTGGCAGTAGATTCAATTATTCAGTCAGAGCGACCAGAAATACAGTTGCGGTACGTACAACCAGAAAATGAACCGCCAGGCTCTAGACCAGGAATCACGATGCTATTTAAGGGTCAATTAGCTTTTGTACAGTCTTCTTATTCTCTAAGTCCAGAAGAATACCAATTAGCCAAACAAAAAGGGTTAAAGCTTAAACAAGTACCAGTAGCTGTTGATAGCCTTGCTGTGGCTGTTCACCCTAGGCTCAATGTTCCTGGTTTGACTCTGAATCAACTCCAAGCAATTTACACGGGAAAAATCGCCAATTGGCAAGAAGTAGGTGGTGTAGATTTACCAATTACTGTTTATTCTCGTCCTCCTAGCACGGGGGATTTAGTTGACATTTTTAAACTAAAAATTCTGCACAATCAGCAGTTTGGTCTAAATGTAGAATTTGTACCCACAACGACTGAAGCTCTTCGTCAACTAGCCGATAGTCCTGGGGGAATTTACTATGACTCCACCGCAGCAATTATTTCCCAATGTTCAATTAAACTATTGCCTTTGGGGCTAGCAAAAGATAACTTAGTAGCTCCTTATCAACAGCCTTTAGTGCCTACTTCTGATTGCCCTAAACGTCGTAATAAATCAAATTTTAAAGCACTGCGTACAGCCCAATATCCTCTAACTCATTATCTATATGTGACATTTCTCGAAAATAGAGCTGATTCGCAAATTGGTCGAGCATACGCTAATTTTTTGCTTACACCCCAAGGTCAAAAGCTAATCACCAAAACAGGTTTTATACCCTTAGATTAAGCATCACCACAGTAAACGCATAAAAGAACGACGCACTTCATAGGCTAAATTTCGACTGTCTTGAAATTATTGTAAAAATTTACTATAACAGTGTTATTGATAATAACGCCGTTATGAAAGCTAACCATAATAAGGTCACAAATTTTCGTGCAGCACAAGAACAGCATCAACAAAAGCTACGCCAAGGAATTTTAGATGATGTCAGTAAGCTTCTCGTGCAAGAAGGTGCAAATGCTATAACTATGCGTCGAATTGCTGACACAGTAGGATGCTCGACTACAGTTCTTTACACCATGTTTCGTAATAAACAGGGTTTAGTAGACGAACTTTATTTAAGGGGCTTTGATATGTTGCGACAGTCTTTAGAAGCAGTTTCTTCTTCGGGTAACTTCAGAAACTATATTTATGCCCTGTGTCATGCATATCGAGGCTTTGCCCTAGCCAACCAAACTTACTACTCAATTATGTTTCTCAAAGTGATCCCAGAATATACTCCTAGCGAAGTCAACTTAAAATTAGGTCAAGAAAGTCTCAAACTTTTAGTTAAAGCCATTCAAGATTGCATTAGTGGTGAACAAAAATCTGAAGACAAAGCCTGGGAAATTGCCCGTGTAATTTGGGCAACAATTCACGGTCATGTCGGACTAGAACTTATAGGTTACTTCAATTATCCAGGGGTATCACCACAACAAATATTGGAACAAGCTTTGCAAGCATTGCTAAACGAATTTTTACCAGCTATGGATAACGATCAATGATTCAATTTTTCCAAGGTTCTTGGTTGCTGGTCTTTCTGTCTGCTTTTTGCAACAGTATTGGTACGACTCTTCTCAAACAATCGCGTTTAGCGACCGATAATTCTAATTTTTTTGCAAGCCTTGCTTCTTTTTGGTTTATCAGCGCACTTGTTGTTTACAGCACAGGAATGCTTTTAGGTACTAAAGCAATGGAAAAACTTCCCGTTGCTATTTTAACGCCCGTGTCTCAGGGACTGTCATTTCTGCTGATTGCATTCTTATCTTACTGGCTATTTAAAGAACGTCTAACACTCAATCAAATTATGGCAACAGGTTTGATTTTTACAGGAATTATTCTAATGACCCGTTGATGTTTATCTCTGGAGATTATTTAGAAAATTACAAATTATGACTCACTTCGGTATTCTTTCTTTGGCTGCGACTGGTCATTTAAACACCATGTTTCCACTCGGTTACGAACTCAGAGGACGGGGACATAAAGTAACTTTTTTGAGTAATCCAAACGCTCAAATCCCATTACAGAGAGCAGGTTTCAACTTTTGTCAAGTTTATTATCCGATTGATGAAAATAAAATCATTCAAAAACAAAGAACATTAGCAATTTTCGAGCAAACCGATAGGTTAAAAGATATACGGCTCACTCTACAAAAATTTGCCAAAATAGCAGAAGAGCGACTTCAGAAAGCTCCAACAATTATTGGAGAACAGGGAATTGATGCGCTGTTAATAGATTCATCTATCTTTGAGGGAGGAACAATCGCCAACTATCTCAATCTTCCCTACGTAACCATCTTCTGTGTGTTACCTTTCTACCAAGATTTAACTATTCCACCTATTACGAAGACATGGCAATACAATCCTGCTTTATGGACAAAATTCCGTAATCGTATAGCTTATAGCTTATTAAACTACATATCCAAACCAGTTTTGCAAGTTATTTCCCAGTATCGTTCTCTCTGGAATCTACCAGCCTACTCCCACACCAACGATATGTTTTCTAAACTAGCTATGATCACTCGCCACATTCCAGAGTTTGAATTTCCTCGTCAACTTCCTCCACACTTCCACTTTACAGGCTCATTTCATACTTCGATTCAAAGACCACCCGTAGCATTTCCCTGGGAAAAATTAAATAATAAACCCCTAATTTATGCCTCTATGGGAACACTCCAAAATCGCCAAGACTATGTTTTCCGAACCATAGCAGAAGCTTGTGCTAACTTAGATGCTCAACTTGTAATTTCTCTTGGTGGTAGACTCGATCCAGAAGCCTTACCAAATTTACCTGGAAATCCTTTAGTCGTAAAATATGCTCCTCAATTAGAACTTTTACAAAAAGCCAGCCTCAACATCACCCATGCTGGATTAAATACAACCTTAGAATCATTAAGTTATGGCGTGCCGATTGTTGCCATACCTATCACCGACGATCAACCAGGAGTAGCAGCCAGGATTGCTTGGACAGGAGTTGGGGAATTAGTAAAACTCTCTAGCTTAAGTGTTAACAATATGCGAGAAAGCATTAAAAAAGTGTTGAAAGAACCATCATTTAAACAAAATGCAGTCCGTCTGCAAAAAGCTATTCGCCGTACTGAAGGAGTAAATCGCGCTGTTGATATTATCGAGCAGGCTGTATCTACTAAAAAGCCAGTAATAAATCGATAAGCTAGGGATTTGTTGACCATTTGCTGTCGTCATGCTGATTTGATTAATGATGATAGTTTCACAACTCATCTCGTTCTGATAGCTGTCTGGTAAATGCAGCCAGCTTCTGGAAAGACTCTGTGACGAATAAGGATTGCTGTGAAATCTGACTTGATAAATTAGTAATCTCGCCAATAAATTGATTCATTAAGATTAAACTCGGTGCTGATTGAGATCTGTCGGCAAATTGTCCTGTGATGAAATCTAGCTCAGGATTATATTCATTTGGTGGGTTGAAAGTTATCTCGCCCCCTTCAACGATAATTTCTCCCATTGGTAACTGGGCTGGTTTTGTTTGTTTCAAGGGGTAATCTATCTTTTCTTTGAGATCGTTGATCAGGTTGACCATTTGGTGGAGATTTTGGTGTGACTGATTGAGCATCTCGACTCTATCTGTGGTTTGGGCGATCGCTTTTCTGGCAACGGCAATATTATCTTCATTAATAATTGCCTTAGTCTTTTGGCTCATTTCTGAGATTTGATTGATAAAATCACTGGTAGCTGATGACTGACGACTAATTTTAGCCTGAAGACTTTGTAATGCAGCCTGATTTTCTTTTAATAGTTCTGAGATCTGTTGGTTGAGACTCTGTTGTCCTTGCTGCTGTTGCTCAGCCTTATTTCTTTGGCTATCTTGGGCTAAATCCAATTCTTCTCTTAATTTAACTCGATCTAGAGCAAATCCCAATTGCAGAGCTAGTTGAGCAAATAAATCTATTTCTGACTGCGACCATAAGCGGGGTTTTTCACATTGATGTCCAATTAGTAAACCAAATAATTGATCCTCCTGCAAAATTGGTACTACTAGACTAGCCTTAACTGCCAGTGATTCCAGTTGTTCTAGGTGACAATCTGTTAGATTAGCCTGATGAATATTAGCGATCGCTTTGATTCTACCTTGACGATATTTTTCACCATATTCTTTGGCAAAGCAGGGGTCTTTAATCTGAGAATTTAATCCTCTAGGATAACCAGCTGCAACTGATTCTGCTACGATATTTCCGTTCCAACTAGGGTCAAACTGATAAACAAGAACACGATCCAGCTTAATTACCTTACGAGCCTGTTCGACAGCAATTTTTAGCAGTTCTGATTTGTTGATTCCTTCATTAATACCAAGACTAAAATTGTTTAATAGTTGTGTTGGCAAACCATCATGCCTTAATTTTTTTAGCAGGGTGGCATTATCTAAAGCGAAACCGACTTGCGTGGCAATCTGGGTCACCCAGCGTATTTCATAATCTTGCCAGTTACGGGGTTGACTACACTGATGAGCTACCAGTAAACCAAATAGCTTGCCTTCATTGAGGATCGGCGTAACTAAGTTAGCTTTGACTTCTAAAGTTTCTAGCTGTTCAACGTAGCATGGGGTCATTTCCGCTTCGTAGATATTATTTATCGCTTTGACCCGTCCATCACGGTATTTATCCAGATATCTCGCCTCAAAACAAGGATCAGCAATGGTCTTATTCAAGGCACGGGGGTATCCAGTCGATACTGATTCGGCAATTACCACACCGTATTTGTCTTGATTGAGGCTGTAAACTACCACGCGATCGCATTCTAGAACTCGACGTACTTCCTCGACGCTAACCTCCAAGACATCATCTTGTTTAATCGATTGACGGATATATTGAATTGCGTCGGTAAAGTGATTTGTCCATTGCCTCTCTCTTTCTGTTTGAGTTTGAAGACGAACCAGATTATCCAACAACTGAGCGTTTTTAAGAGCTAAACCTGATTTTTTAGCTAGCTGATCTAGAAATTCAATTTCTCCTTTTTGCCACTCCCGTGATGCTCGGCATTGATGGGCTACCAATAACCCAAATAAATTTCCCTCATTAACTATCGGGGTAACCAGACTAGCCTTTACTTCCATGGCTTCTAGTTGCTTTTTATGACAGGGAGTCATTTCAACTTGATTAATATCATTAATAGCCCTAACTCGACCATTGCGATACTTATCGAGATATCTGACTTCAAAACAAGGATCTTCAATGGTTATACCCAGCCATTGAGCATAGCCCTGAGCAACTGATTCGGCGACTATCGCGCCATATTTATCTTTACTAAGGCTATACACAAGAACGCGATCGCAATTTAGATAAGTGCGTGCTTCTTCAACAATGGTCTGGAGAATATCTTGTTGCGAAACTGGCTGATTTAAATTATGAATAAACTCTCTATATACATGAGTTTCGGTAGCCCCTGTATTTTCTTCCGTAGATATTCTAGACACCTCGTCCAGCAGTCTTTTTGTCACCAAAGCTGTTACAGTACCTGCCAGTAAAGCTGTTGCTCCAGTACCAATTAATAAAGCTGCCAGTAGTTTTTGTTGTTGTGCTAACTCTGCTCGAGCCAGATCGTTATTATCGGCTCGTTTTGCCAAGATTGTTTGTTTATTAACAGCTTGACTCCCAAGATAGTAAGTCGCTGTCCCCACTGCTAGTATAGGCAACATTACCGTACTACCTAGCAAAATAGCTGCTGTCCTAGCTTTCAAGCGATGAAAAATTGACTTTTTTTGCTGTTTTTTTGCTGATTTTGTCTCAAGCTTAATTATTTTGCTTTCTTTGGGATTAGAACTCTTTAGATCAGCATCAGATTGCCCTTGTGTTTCTTGTTCAGGAAAATCAAAAGCTTTTGCTGAAGCTTTTGTTACTGTCTGGTCGCTCTGTCGAACATTCGGTGAAGTTGAATCCTCATCAATATCAACTATAGTTACTTGGGGATTAATATCTTTATTTTTGCCGTTATTAGTTTTATATTTGAACATTTTAGCTATAAATATATTTACTTTTTTTTGAAAAAATGAGATAAAAACTGCTCAAGTTACTTAGACATTAAGTTGTTGAGTAAAAGTTATTGAGAAACCAGTAGACTTCAAATGGAAAAATCACTTTTGCTAAAAGTTACCATAAAATATAAAAATATTTACGTATTTTTACTTAACTTTTAATAATACATTAGTTTTAGTTATTGTTGGCTTGGTTAGACTAAGCAAAACTCAAATTATCTTAAGATGATGATAAATTGATTATTCTAGAAATAGCTGCTGGTCGGCTACAACTGTCTTCAGGCTAAAATCAACAAATATATGACCTCTATACTAGAACAGCTTCAAGATTCTGTTAGCCAAGCCTTATTATCTGCCTTTGGCGATGAGTTAGCCGATGCCGATCCTCTGGTAGCCTCCACCAATAACCCCAAATTTGGCGATTATCAGTCTAATGTAGCCTTATCTCTTGCTAAGCCCCTCAAGCAAAATCCTCGGGCGATCGCCCAGTCGATTATCGATCATCTACAAGTTGAGGAGATGTGTGAAACTCCCACCATTGCCGGGGCAGGTTTCATTAATTTTGCCCTCAAACCTAGTTATCTGGGACAATTGTTGAGTCAGATTCAGTCCGACGAAAGATTAGGTATTTCTCAAGTACAGCCGACATCAAAAGTGATCGTTGATTTTTCCAGTCCCAACATCGCCAAAGAAATGCACGTGGGACATTTGCGATCAACAATTATTGGGGATGCGATCGCCCGTATTTTAGAATTTCGGGGTTACGATGTGCTGCGTCTCAATCATGTGGGGGACTGGGGTACTCAGTTTGGGATGTTGATTGCCTACCTTAGAGAAGCTTATCCCGAAGCGTTAACCACTGCTAATGCTTTAGATATTGGTGATTTGGTATCTCTGTATAAAAAAGCCAAAGTTCGTTTTGATGAAGATGAACAGTTTAAACAAACCGCTAGACAGGAAGTCGTCAAGTTACAAGCTGGTGCAGAGGATAGTCTTCATGCTTGGCAGTTATTGTGTGATCAGTCCCGTCAAGAGTTTCAGGTAATTTACGATTTGCTAGAGATTAAGCTGGAAGAGAGAGGAGAATCTTTTTATAATCCCTTTTTGGCAGATGTTGTTAGGGAATTAGAGCAAACGGGTCTACTGGTGGAAAGCGAAGGGGCTAGGTGTGTCTTCCTCGATGGCTTTACTAATAAAGATGGGGAGCCTCTACCGTTAATTGTGCAGAAAACCGACGGTGGTTTTAACTATGCCACTACCGATTTAGCCGCAATTAAATATCGGGTCAAAGAAGATGGTGCCGACAGAATTATTTATGTTACTGACTCTGGACAGGCGAATCATTTTGCTGGCGTATTTCAGGTAGCCAGAAAGGCAAATATTTTAACTGATGAAGTGGAAGTAGTTCACGTCCCCTTTGGCTTGGTCTTGGGACAAGATGGTAAGAGAATTAAAACTCGTTCTGGTGAAACGGTTAAGCTCAAAGACTTATTGGATGAAGCGGTAGTTCATGCTCGTGCAGAATTAGAAACCAGATTAAAGGAGGAAGGAAGAGACGAAACTCCCGAATTTATCAATCATGTGGCACAGGTGACAGGTCTAAGCGCGGTAAAGTACGCAGACTTGAGTCAAAATCGTACCTCAGACTATAAGTTTGACCTGGACAAAATGCTCGACCTCAAAGGCAATACCGCACCCTATTTGCTCTATGCTTATGTGCGTCCTCAAGGGGTTAGTCGCAAAGGAAATATTGATTTCTCTAAGTTAGATAATATAGAAATTATCTTAACAGAAGAGGCGGAATTAACTTTAGCAAAACACATCTTGCAGCTGGAAGAAATACTCAAAGAAGTTGAATCTAATCTGTTACCTAATCGTATTTGTTTATATCTATTTGAATTAAGTCAAAAGTTCAATCAATTCTATGAACAGTGCGATATTTTAAATGCTGCGGAACCGCAAAAAACTTCCCGTTTAATTTTGGCTGATCTAACCGCACGAACGATCAAGTTAGGTTTATCTTTATTAGGGATTAATGTTTTAGAAAGAATGTAATTTGCATTTCCAGCTTTTGATGAACTCTAAAACCTTAAGAAAATCTTACTTTTGGTCGATCTTAGAAATCTTAGCAATTTATGTCTGTCTGGATAACCAATCGGTCATTTTTAGTTGACTTAGATAGTATTTGGCTTTTTTGCTTGGTTTAATAAACAAAAGACTTAGTAAAAAAGATCATCATGATACCGATTAGCAAGGAAAAAACTTTATGGCATTACTTGAAACAGTTACTGAGAGAGTGTTTGTAAATAAAAGATTAAGTAGAAAATTTTTCATTTCGAGCTAGCCTTTTAGACATTAAGTGAACCATTGCGATATAAATCAGCGATTCG
>JBJOPG010000059.1:0-17807 GCA_046050865.1 Cyanobacteriota bacterium | reverse complement strand
TGTTACAAGAACATAATTTAATTAAAGGCTTAACTTTTTATCACTGGTGGCCAAGAACTAGAACAGTTTAATTCAACTGTTTATCCGTACTTAATATTAGAGGCGGTAAGCACTTCCAAAAAGTGTTCTCCCAGTTACGACTAGTCAGTAAAGATGGCTCAAATCAAATTGGCTAATTATATTGTAGGTAGTAGGTAGTGGGTAGTGGGTAGTGGGTAGTGGGTAGTGGGTAGGAAGCAATCGTTACCCTTTAAATTTTTAAATTTTTAAATTTGTTGTTTTTCTAGCTTTGTAAATTAATCTGCATTTGTTCAACGAGAAGCGTTGAGTTACTAGTTGCCGCCACACTCTATGTCTATTCAACTCCCTAACTGCTCTAGTAGGTTAGCAAAAGGTTGCCAGTCATTTTCTTCACTAATTGATCGCCAAACGGATTCAATCACAGGGCGCAAGAGTGCAGTTTGGGGATTATATCTTTTCAAGCGATCGCCAATTTTCTCCATATAATTAGAATTATCAGAGGCAATGTAGTTTAGGCATTGATGATAAGTACTGCGCCAGATATCAGTAATTTCAGCGGCAAAACTAGCATTGGCTAAGATCAACTCTTGATCCTCTATCCAACGGGAATCAAAGTCTTGGGCTAATTCGGCAAAAAAACCATGATAGCTAATCTCTGTATCTCTCAATAAACTGATGGTCTGGGCTAATAATTCCTGACTAATAATTCCCAAATCAGCTTCAAAACCCAGTTTTTGCAGCATTAACTGTTGATAATGTTGCTGATAATAGTCTTCAAACTGAGCCAACCCAATTTCTAGACTTGATAATTCTGTAATCATTGCCAAGGGTTTTTGGAGCAACTCTAAATTAAACTGGCAAATATAGGGTTGATTGCCATAGCTATAACGTCCGCCATAATCGAAACTAGCCGCAGTAAATCGAGCATCGTAGGTCGGAATAAAAGCGTAGGGGCCGTAATCAAAACTTTCTCCAGCGATGGACATATTATCGGTATTTAAAACCCCATGGCAAAAGCCAGCCGCCATCCATTGGGCTGCCAATTGCGCCACTTTTATCACTAACTGGGCATAAAATTGCTGATACTTGTCTGGATCATCAGGAATATCTGGATAGTAAACAGCGATCGCCCGATCTAATAATTTCTGGATCAGATCAGGACGTTGTAGATAAGCTAGCCTTTCTAAAGTGCCAAACCGAATATGGGATTTACTCAGACGCACCATGACGGAAGAACGAGTGGGGGAAGGTTCATCCCCTCGCCAGAGAGATTCCCCCGTTTCAATCAAACTTAAACAACGGGAAGTATTGACCCCTAGCCGATGAAGAGCCTCTCCCGCTAACACTTCCCTCACTCCACCTTTGAGGGTGAGTCTACCATCAGCACTGCGAGAATAAGGAGTTCTTCCCGATCCTTTCGTACCTAAATCGTATAAATTACCATCGACTCCACGCACCTGACCGTATAAAAACCCCCTACCATCCCCTAGAAACGGATTATACTCACCAAATTGATAGCCATGATAACGCAGCGCCAAAAAAGGTCTAACTCCCCTAAATTGACCAAAAGCAGCAATAAAATCGCCGTCCGTAACTAAATCTGGTTTTAAACCCAGTAAGGGTAATAGGCGATCGTTGCGATAACGCAGAAAATGGCTGGGAAATTCCGCAGGGGCAACAAGATCATAGTAATCATCCCCCAGGTCTTCCATCATGGTTTCATATTCAAGGCTGAGGAATGGGTTGAGACTTGTTGCCATATTGTTGCCACATACAATTTAGAATTAATTAAATCAATAAATTAACCCTGAATTCCCTTTTCAACTAATTTCAACTATTTTTAACTATGCCAGATCCGATCATGTATCAGGAGGATGGTTATGTTGTCCTCGAATCTGATCAGCCTGAACAATTTATGAACGCAGCGGAGCTGAAAAGCAAGCTAGCTAATCTCCTACAGCAATCAGACGTAATTATTCCCAGAGAGCTAGAACAGTTCACATCACCAGAATTAAAGGCTCAACACTTACTAGATAACTATTTCGAGTTAGATATTAGTGCTGATCAGTACCTACAGTGGTATGTGGTACGCCTAGAAAAATAAAAGATGATGTAAACTGTCTCTTTTCGTATATCTCTTTGCGGAGTTAGCTAATTGCTGCTCTGGTCTAGATTAATTCCAATTGCCAATTAGAGTAAAGGATGACCAGAAATAAGGATGGCTAAGGCTTAAAGTCCCATCTGGAAAATCTGCTGGTAGATCTAAACCTACTCCATTGGACAACTTCACCTGTTTATTATCAACCTTGACATTGCCTGCCAACATTTGCAACTGAGTCTGACGTAAAGCTTCTGCCTTATTCAAGGTAGTGTCCAACTCATCATAAAACTCTCCCATTAGCGCTAAAGTACCTAGGTCACTGACGTACCAGAGACTAGCTAGGGCAGATTTAACCCCTGCTTGCACCGCCAGACCTGCAAAACCCAATTCAGCATCCTTGTCTCCCAGAGCAGTTTCACAAGCACTTAAAACGAGTAACTCAATGGGTGTATCATCTGAGTTCCAACCAAGGTCTTTCGATACTTGTTGTAGCTGAGGTATTTTTAAGCGATCGTCATAGAACTGGATGTAGGAGTCGCTTAAATCTCCTACTTTGAATTCAGCATGGGTACCAAGATGAATGATGGAAAATGGTGACTGACCACTATTTTGGGCAATAAAGTTGGGAATCGTAAACTGTTCGTTGAGAAACGACTCTCCACGCCGGGGATTACTTACAATCGTTTTCAGTTCAATGGGCATTGTGGGTAAGCCTACTTGATCTTTAAATTCTGACGCTCCCATCGCCAAAATGGAACTCTGCTCTGGACTGACATAACGAGTGTCGGTTAACCCGAAACTGGGCACAATTCCCATAGCGTATTTTTCCACCAAGAACTGTTTACCATCATAGAGGGCTGCCACAGGCAATAAACGCAAGCCTGAGTCCATGGAAAATACCAAAACATCGATACCATTGGCTTCGAGTTCTGCTTCTATTGGTTTAATCAGGGCATTGTACAACTTTTGAGAGGACTGTTTATATCCATTCTGGTTGAGTTTTCTAATATCACTAACTTCTTGGCGAAACTCGGTTGCGGTGGCAAGAATATCTTCACGGGAAGTATTCTTAACAGTTTTGCGTATTGCTAAAGCTTCCTTTTTAGGGGTATCAATACCACTTAACTTAGATGATGCCACCAATGAATTTTTGGCATTAGCCTGTACTTGTTCAGGTAAAACAACAAAAGACTCTAACTGATTTTCTTGGAGGGAGATATTGATAAAGGCTGGTTTTTTGCCTGTTTGTTGCGCTAACTGGGCTAGTCGATGGGAAATAGCTTTGACGCTTGGTACAGAACCATAGAGTTCCAGTCCTGAAGAATCAATTAATTGAGTAAGCTGAAATTCCTCTTGCATTAAGATCGCATAATCATTAGGTGCTTCTTGAATTTGAGCTTCATAACTAGCACGGTCTAGCTGACCTATGTTTGCTTGAGAATTTTCTTTCTCAGCAACTTTTTTTTCTTCGTCTTGAGCTACCTTCTTCTCGCTATCGTCTTGGGCAACTTTTTCTTCGGAGTTTTTGATTTCTCTAGCGGTATTTTCCTCAAGTAGCTTTTCGACTATTTCATTCGACTCAGCCGGTATTTCAGTGGTTTTTGTCGTTTCTTGAGTTGCTGCGACTGGCTCTATCTCCACTATTTCAGTTTCAGGGCCTACAGCACCAGTCTCTGAGATTGCAGCATCAGGGGTTTTTACCGTATCAGCATTATCTACAGTGTTGTTGTCAGTGGTATTGTCTTCGGTAACTGTTGACGAATTACCAGCGGTATTTTCTCCTAAATTGTCTTCCGGGTCAGTGATCATTGACTCTGGATCAGGAAGAGTTTTATCGGACATGTTACCCGATTGAGAAAGTACTGATTGTGTGGCAATCAGCATCAACAAACATGACAACAAAATTTTTACGGATAATTGAAATAATTTCATAATCGATGTCGCAATGTATTTACTAACAATTTATTTAAAAGGAAAAACTATAGCCAAGACCAACGACAAATCTTGTTCCGTCTCCCGCAGAGCCAGTCACATCAGTGATAGAGGGCACAATGACAAAGGGTAACTTTCTAAAGGGAACTAGGGGAATTCCCAGAGTTAAGTCTTGACCACTCCATTCTGCTACAAACCCAATAGGTTGAATCACCTTAACTGCTAAACTGCCGAAAACGCCAACGTTTTCATTGCCTTCGTTAATATTGGACTCTGAACGAAATTGACCGCCCCCCACACCTACGGTAGTATACAATTCACTAAAAGGTTTTGTTCTATCTTGACGTAATTTAAATCTTTTAGTGGCAACACCAAATACAGAAGATCCGCCGTCGGTATTGCCCCAAGTAGTTAGACCTTGAACGCCTACCGCTACAGCAAAATCTTGCGGTAATCGACGATGTAACTTGAGATTAATTGCTCCATCGCTAAAGGGGGAGCTGACATCAACCAGACTGATCCCGATCTGTACCCCTACATTTTTCTGAGGATTCCCCAAGCCAAATCCTAAACCAATCACCCCATCTGATTCTTCTCTAAATCGTGCCCGCTCTTGGTAACCGAAACCAATTCCAGCGCTGCCCCAAGCTGCTCCATAAGCGGATGGGTTAATAATCGTAATGCTAGGGGATGTGCGGTAGGTATCTTTAGGGAAAGAGATTTGCAAAGGTATCCGCTTGGGTTCAAAGCGCCCTCTGCCTTCTGGTTGACGGCGTAAGGAGGGCGCTCCATCATCTACTGAGTCTACAGCAATGGTGTTATTGATTTTGAGATCTTTAGCGGGTATAAATTGAAATTGAGTCTTGCTAGACTCCGCTTCTGCCAGAAGTTGCGAGTTTAAGACTGAGGAATCTTTTGTTTCCTCAAGTTCGTTAGCATGAACATTTGAGGCTATCAAGTTACCGCCTAATAAAGTGGTAATTATCAAAGCGAATTTAAGCTGTGGGATGGAAAATCTTCTAAGAAAAGGCATCAAAACTCAGTACTTGCTATATATTTCTATATGTAATTTATATTTAAAGGTAACTTTTACCAAATTTTTCCTGGTTTACCATGACGTTTTCCAACTTTGCCCATGTACCAACCTATTTATAGGCAAGCGCTTGAGCCTCCTTTTGAGTAACCTTTGAGAAATATATACTGTTTTAAGTTTAATGATTTTCTGGGAAATCAAAATCAAGGGCAGAGACAAGATTAAACTACAACTTTTCTCTTGATCTACCCCATCAATTTACAATTATCGCCAGCTTAAGACTTACATCCTCAAGATAGTTATTTTTACCAAGGCCACCAAAGAGGTTGATAGGGTTCGTCGTTGAAACTATACACTCCTCGGACTTTATACACTTGACAATCGAGGGGAGTTTTATTTTCTAAAACACAACCTGCATTAAATTTGGGGTTAACGCTGAAGAGTTTTTCACTGTCTTCATCTACACAGTTTTTATCTTCTTCGTTGACTAAACAAACCAAGTTCTTATTTTCATTGGCTTGAGCTTTTAGATACTTGGCATCTTCCTGTTGAGATGAACTTTGTAATTTGGTGGCGGTCTGTTGACAAACTTCTGCTCCAGACTGTCCTGGCAGCAAGTATTCAGCATACCAACTCATCACAGGAGTCAGATTTACTTGCCCTGGATTGTAAGCAAACATAGTGGGAGTGTCTCCCGCATTGGCACAAACAAACACGGTTTTAGAAGCCTCGGTATTAGCTTTTTCTTCAGCTTTCAGGGGCAGGGCGGAGAATGCGATCGCACAACCCACCAGAGCAAGGGATAAGTATTTATTTTTCATGGATGCTACCTAAAGATTGAGATATTAAAGCTACGTATACACACATAAGTGTATTTAACTATATGTCAGTATGCGCTACTGATTATTTCACTAAATTTATTGTCACAACCATAAACTTTTGATGAAGTTAAGAAACTCGGTTTTTGGTTAGTTTCTGCTTGGTTTTTGGCAGAATTATTTCATGTCGTAGCCAAATAAATTTGCATCCACCTCAGTTAAATCAATATCCCCTAAGCCATATTCCGCCCAACGTCGTTCAACCATGGCTGCCACATCATCATCAGATTCTAGGGGTTCTCCCCATTCATGGTCGGTTTCTGGCGGTATCTTCGTGGTGGCATCAATACCCATGCGCCCTCCTAAGCCAATTTTTTCACTGGCGAAATCCAAGGTGTCAAACGGAGTATCTGGCAAAATAAAGACATCTCTTGTGGGGTCTACCTTAGAACTAATTGCCCAAACCACCTGACGAGGATCGCGAATGTTGATATCTTTGTCCACCACAATCACAAACTTGGTGTAGGTAAACTGGGGTAGGGCACTCCAAAAAGCTAGGGCGGCCCTTCTCGCCTGTCCAGGATAGGCTTTGTCAATGGAAATAATCGCCGCCTTGTAACTCAACGCCTCCATGGGTAAGAAGAAATCGACAATTTCCGAGACTTGCTGGCGCAGGATGGGAGTGTAAATACGGTTGAGCGCGATCGCCATCATCGCTTCTTCTTTCGGCGGGCGACCACTAAAAGTAGTCAGGTAGATAGGATCTTTCCTGTGGGTCAGACAGTGAAAACGCACCAAGGGAGAATCTTCTACCCCACCGTAATAGCCCATGTGATCGCCAAAGGGCCCATCAGGTAGCATTTCGCCTGGGGTAATAGTACCTTCGATGACAAACTCGGAATCCGCAGGCACTTCTAAATCCACAGTTTTGCATTTAGCCAGCTTGACTCCGCTGCCACCATATAACCCAGCAAACAGCCACTCAGAAAGATCTACAGGAATAGGGGTAGCTGCTGCCATAATAATCAGCGGATCGACTCCTAAAGCGATCGCAACTTCCAGTTTTTTTCCTGCTTCCGCTGCCTTGCGCAGATGCCTCGCCCCACCCCGCACCGATAGCCAATGCACTGTCATGGTGTTCTTCGACTGGAGTTGGAGACGATAGACCCCAACGTTAGGAGTGCCTGTTTCCACATCTTTAGTAATTACTAAGCCCAGAGTAATGATCTTCCCCGCATCTCCTCCATAGGGACGAATCATCGGAATTTTGTTGAGATCGAGATCCTCCCCTTCAATTACTACTTGTTGACAAGAAGGAAAAAAATTTCTGCTTGGTTTAGCTTTTAAAACATCAAACAGCACCTTCCCAAAATCCACCGCCTGCTTAATTTTTTTTGGCGGTTTGGGCTGTTGTAACATTGCTAGTTTAGAACCAAGGGTTTCTAACTCTTCTGGAGTTTCCATGTTCATCGACCAGCAGATGCGTTCCACCGTCCCCATTAGGTTCACTGCTACAGGAAAAGGCGACTCTTTAACATTTTCAAACAGTAGCCCAGGTCCTCCTGCCTGCAACATCCGGTTGGAAATTTCCGCAATTTCCAGTTCAGGATCAACTAACGCCGAAATACGCCGAAGTTGCCCTTTCGCTTCCAAAATTTTGATAAATCCCCGTAGATCTCTAGCCATATTAAGAAATATAAACTTATAAGTATCTATCTAGTCTAGAAGAGTTGAGGGAGAATCTACAATCTCTTGGGGGGACTAGCGGCAAGATCCTGATTCATTGCGTCAATAATGTTGTGTAGTGCCTCAATAAACTCTTGTTCCGAGTTTGAATTCAAAGCATTTAACAGGTAAGTCTTGCCCCCTTGGGGTTGACAGAGGAACTGAACCACCTGAGTTTTGTTACTTCGCTTATTCATGGGCGTAATTAAATTAGTTATTGTTATCCAAAATCAGAGATAAGCCAAATTAACTACCCTTGCTTAGTTACATTGCAACTTTGGAAATTTCTTGCAATCTCCCAAAAGTATAGTAATTAAGCGCCAAACCAACCCTTAATTACTTATAGTAACTGTTCAAGGTAAGTTTTTTAGTGTTGCATTAAACAATTGCTATCCTGGAGAACTGTGGTTTCGCGGAATCGCTACTCATGGGTAGATATCCCTAAAGTCTTTGGCAAGAGGCAAATGATAGAATTATTACAAATTGTTAAATATTGCTGTCTAACTAGGCAATCAAAGATTAGAAAGCAAATATTAGACTAGATAAGAATACGGATTATTCATAAGAATTACTATGCTGAAAAAACTGCTGGGCGACCCCAATGCGCGTAAATTAAAAAAGTTTCAGCCTTTAGTGGCAGAAATCAATTTGATTGAAGAAGACATCAAAGACCTATCTGACGAGAATTTAAAAGCCAAAACAGGTGAATTTCGCGAACAGTTAGCCAAGGGAAAAAGCGACGAAGAAATTAAAGAGATTCTTGATGATATTCTGCCAGAAGCTTTTGCCGTAGTGCGAGAAGCAGCAATTCGCGTGTTGGGATTGCGTCATTATGATGTGCAGTTGCTTGGGGGCATAGTATTACACAAAGGTCAGATCGCTGAAATGAAAACAGGGGAAGGAAAAACCCTGGTATGTACCTTGCCTGCCTATCTTAATGGTTTAACAGGCAAAGGAGTCCACGTCGTCACGGTAAACGATTATCTTGCCCGTAGAGATGCGGAATGGATGGGACAGGTGCATCGTTTCCTGGGGTTAACTGTCGGTCTGATTCAATCGGGCATGAGTCCTGCGGAAAGAAGAAAAAACTATGCTTGTGATATTACCTATACTACTAACAGCGAGCTAGGTTTTGATTATCTGCGGGATAACATGGCGGTTTCCATGGAAGAGGTGGTACAACGTCCCTTTAACTACTGTGTAATTGATGAGGTGGATTCAGTATTAATTGATGAAGCCCGAACTCCCTTGATTATTTCAGGACAGGTGGAACGTCCGACTGAAAAGTATCTTCAGGCATCCCAGATCGCAGCTCAGTTAGTGAAACAGAATGAAGATTATGATGAGGAATTAAATCCCAGCGAAGGGGTTGGTGATTACGAAGTAGACGAAAAAGCCCGTAATGTTTTGATGACTGATGAGGGGTTTGCCCGGGCGGAAGAGATATTAGGAGTGACAGATTTATACGACCCTGAAAATCCTTGGGCGCACTATATTTCTAATGCGGTTAAAGCTAAAGAACTCTTTACCAAAGACGTTAACTATTTAGTGCGGAATGACGAAATTGTGATCGTCGATGAGTTTACGGGACGGGTTCTCTCTGGCAGACGCTGGAGTGATGGTTTACATCAGGCAATTGAAGCCAAGGAAGGGGTAACCATTCAAAAAGAAACTCAAACCTTAGCCAGTATTACTTACCAAAACTTTTTTTTACTCTACCCCACTCTGGCGGGGATGACAGGAACAGCGAAAACCGAAGAGACTGAGTTTGAGAAGGTCTATAAGCTTCAGGTAACGATTATTCCCACCAATCTAACTTCTAAGCGGGCTGATTTAGCTGATGTGGTGTTTAAACAAGAAATTGGTAAGTGGCAAGCAGTAGCAGAAGACACGGCTAATATGCACGAAAGAGGTCGTCCTGTATTGGTAGGTACCACTAGCGTGGAGAAATCTGAGCTGATTTCTAAACTGTTGCGGGACAAAGGCATTGAACACAATCTTCTCAATGCCAAACCAGAAAACGTCGAGCGGGAATCAGAGATTGTGGCCCAGGCAGGGCGAAAAACTGCCGTGACCATTGCCACTAACATGGCAGGTCGGGGTACGGATATTATTCTCGGGGGGAATGCCGATTACATGGCAAGACTCAAAGTTAGAGAGTATCTAATGCCTAAAATAGTGGCTCCAGAAGACGATGATTTCATGGCGGCAGTACCGGGCATCGATTTAATTAAAGATGCCCCCAAGGGTTTTGCGACCGATAGTGGTCAGGGCAAAAAAGTTAAAACTTGGAAGGCTTCCCCTCAAATCTTCCCCACAGAATTATCCTCAGAGACTCAAAATTTTCTCAAGGAAACCGTTAAGTTTGCCGTGCAAAAATACGGCGAACAAAGCTTGCCTGAACTAGATGCTGAGGAGAAAATTGCCGTGGCTGCGGAGAATGCTCCTGTAGAAGACCCTGTACTCTTAAAGCTCAGACAAGCTTACAAGATGGTACGTAAAGAGTATGAAGTTTTGACCAATGCGGAACATGAGGAAGTAGTCGCCAATGGTGGACTCCATGTAATTGGTACAGAGCGCCATGAATCCCGTCGTGTTGATAATCAATTGCGGGGTCGTGCCGGTAGACAGGGTGACCCTGGTTCTACCAGATTTTTCCTCAGCTTACAGGATAATCTGTTGCGGATTTTTGGTGGCGATCGCGTCGAAAAACTCATGGACATGATGCGGGTCGAAGACGATATGCCCATCGAATCGAAGATGCTCACCAATTCCCTGGAAGGAGCCCAAAAGAAAGTCGAAACTTTCTACTACGATACCCGTAAGCAAGTGTTTGAATATGACGAGGTGATGAATAATCAGCGTCGAGCTATTTATGCCGAGCGTCGTCGGGTATTAGAAGGATATGACCTCAAAGAACAGGTCATTCAATATGCGGAAAAAACCATGGGAGAAATTGTTGATGCCTACATTAACCCAGAGCTACCCCCTGAAGAGTGGAAACTAGACAAAATGGTAGATAAAGCCAAAGAGTTTATCTACCTGATGGAAGATGTAGAACCTGATCATTTAGCAGACATGACCGTTAATGAGATCAAAAACTTCCTCTGTGAAGAAGTCCGCAAGGCTTACGACATCAAGGAACACCAAATTGACAGTATGCAGCCTGGATTGATGCGTCAAGCGGAAAGATTCTTTATTCTGCAACAGATTGATACTCTCTGGCGAGAACACTTGCAAGCCATGGATGCCCTCCGCGAATCTATTGGTCTGCGGGGATACGGACAAAAAGATCCGTTGATTGAATATAAGCAAGAAGGATATGAAATGTTCTTAGAGATGATGATCGATATCCGCCGTAATGTCGTTTATTCTCTCTTCCAATTCAAGCCCCAATCTCAACCTCAACCCCAGGCAGTGTAGCTAGAAACGATAAATCAGAAATACTATTTCATTTAGAGCCAGATAATCCTCTTAGGGGCGATTCGCGAATCGCCCCTACAAAATTGTGTGTTTTTCATTTGGAATGACTATACAAGCTACCGACATACTCCCCATAACCGTTATAGGGTAATGTTTCCTTGATTTCCCAGGACAACCCAGGGCCAGTACTAATAAACTTTTCTGTTGCCTGAGACCAACGGGGATGGGGCACTTCAGGATTGACGTTGGCTTCAAATTGATACTCATTGGGGTCAATGGTATTCCAATAGGTTGCAGGTTGGGTTGCTAAAAACTCGATCTTGACAATTGACTTGGCTCCTTTAAAACCATATTTCCAAGGGGTTACCATCCGTAAGGGGGCGCCGTGTTGTTTTGGCAGATCATGACCAAAGATACCCGTAGCAAAGAAAGCTAAATCGTTAGCCATTTCTTCAATGCGTAATCCTTCGGTGTAGGGCCAAGGTAATGAGCCAAGGTGAAAACCAGGCCCTTTGGTAATCTCAGGATCGTAGAAAGAGGTAAAACTCACAAACTTGGCTTTAGCAGTGGGTTCTACATCTGCTAATAATGTCTTCATCGGGAATCCAATCCAAGGTAAAACCATTGACCAGGCTTCTACACAGCGAAAACGATAGACTCGCTCTTCTTGGGGAAATTTACGTTTTAAATCATCCAGATCATAGGTACGAGGCTTGTTAACTAACCCTGTGACCTCTACTTTCCAGTTTTCGGTGGGCAACTTTTGGGCATCCAGCCAAATTTTCTTAGTGCCGCCATATTCGTAGAAATTGTTATATTGTGCGGCGACAGTTTCCTCGACAATCGGTCGGTCTACCTGTTGAAAAAGAGGATTCTTAGTAAGTGAGTCGATTTTCGGTAAATTAATACTGTTCTCTAAAGCGATCGCCGAGGCAGATTTACCAATTCCTGAAGTACCACCCTGACATCCAGCCAGGGGCAACAAACTAGCACCAATTCCCGCCCCAATCAAAGTTTTGATAAAGCTGCGGCGATTATAATATAAGCTCGGGGAGGTGATCTGATTTTCAGATATTTCCCAGGATTCAGGAATACGAATCAAAGTCATTGGCGATAAATAAGCTATTTCTGATAGCGAAGGTTAAGTAGTAAGTAGCAAACTTTACTAATTGTAAACATAATTAAGGTGATAATTAGGGAGAGTATTAATACCCTGGCAAATCCCAGTCTTGAGGATTAAATTTTGTCATCGAGTCGAGGATCTGATCCGCCCCTTGAAATAACTGACGATCAAAGATCGCATCGGGAATTACCACCACGGACATCCCTGCGGCGATCGCTGCCTCCATCCCCGCAACAGAGTCTTCAAACACCAAACACTTTTCAGGATTAGCTTTTAATCTTTGGGCAGCTAACAAAAATATATCGGGGGCAGGTTTTCCTTGTTTGATTGCTGGATCATCTCCCAAAGTGGTAATTTCAAATAGCTTTAGCCACTCCTGATGATGAACAGTTTTCATGGCAAAATGATGCTGAGAAGAACTAGAAGCGATCGCCTGGGGAACCTGATGCTCTGCTAAGTGTTGGATCAGTTCCACGGTTCCTGGTAGGATCTGCGCTGTACTATATAAAGGGTAAAGTAACTGATTGCGTTCCACTAAATACTCTTCAGCAGTTAGGGGCAGTTGCAAAAGCTCTACAAGGATTTTTGCTGAATCTAAGGTCGGTCTACCTGCGATCGCCATTTTTACTTCTAGATTAAAAATCTTGCCATAACGACGGGCAACTTCGCCATTGACTCGTTCATGTAGTGATTCGGTATCTAACAACAATCCATCCATGTCATAGATAACGTGGGTGATAGACTTAAACATAAAATTTAGCAAGAATGGCAAATAGAGTCTTGAATATAGCCGAGGATGATAAATAGAACGGTAAGAATTTAAGTTGGGAGTCCAAATTCAAAAACCAAGAAGAACCTGTTGTTTAATTTGGTTAAATGGTTTTAGATCGAAGAGGCGATCTCCTCTCTGATATGTTTATAAATAGTCTTGGATTGAGAGATATTTAAGCAATATTGAACTCAGAAATATTAAACAAAAGTATTAAACATGACGAGTGATCAATCTACGGGGAGGATGCTACTTTCCCACAATTTTAATTTAAGCAACCAAGAACTTCCTACTTTCCATAAATCAGAGTTTGCCCAAATTTTTATTGATGGACTACAAGGCAAAGAAAATGTTAACTGTAGCTTAATTGAAAATCCTCATTGGGTCGTGGAAATACTGTTCCCTGTGGATAAATTTGCACCCCAAGAGATTGGTCAGATGTGCGGGGAGATCCTCATCAACAAACGAAAAAGTCAACAGCCTAACTTGTCCGTCGCGATCGATACTTTGATTTTGGGCGGCAAAAAAGCTACCCCCGTAACTAGCACTTCCCCCACTTCTTTACAAACTGGTGAATGGGGGGTGGATGTGGTGGAAACATTGGAAGCAGAAGCATTCCTAGCCTCAATTAATTGGCATAATTTAACCGCTGGCAAATCTAGCGACCGCATTTTTAAAATTGAATTTCTCAAGGATTAACCTCTTTTTCTCTTAGCAAATAACCAATGAACACCACTGTATTTGAACAATTTTTTGCTGACTGTGTTGGTAATTGGCAGTCCGATCGCACTTATCATTATCTAACTCACCAAGAAATAGAGCGATCGCAAACTACTTTTGAAGTAGAGCCTTTAACCAGTGAACAAAAAGCGAAGGTATTAACGGATAATGCCTACGAGGAGCTAAATAATTTAGAGAGTTTACCAGGGTTTAACTTAGGCTTCTATACGATTTCGGAAAATGGAGCAGAAAAAAAACAGAATCTTAATCTGATGTTTGTCCCTAAATCTGAGATAAACATGTTGCTGGAAGGAGATTATTTACGCGATCGCGCCTACGAAGAAGATCGCCCCATCGTTTCTCACTTTAGCTTTGAGCCGAAGACCAGAGAATTACTGATGACCACTAACTATACTCGGGTGGTTTCCGTTGATTCTATTACCCTCATTAACCCCACTTTACGTATCCGACGGATTCTGAACTATGCCAAGCCTGATGCTGAACAACCCCTTGAAAATGTTCTCTTAGCTGGCTTTGGCGTCGAAAAAAAGATTTTGAACTAACCCAACCGGGAATCTGTTAACCATTGCATTTATTGCTTTACAATTATTCATCTAATTCTCATTAAGTTTTACAAAACTTGATAGGATAGGTTCTATGAGCATTGTATAAATAGACTGTAAACCCTTAGCCCGATTCCTCTAGTTGAATCAAATAAGGATTTATAACAGTTAGGTGTAACAAAAGATCAATTTATACTTTGTCTTTAAGACTTAAGAATTTAGATCAAACACCTTTTTAAAAAATGCACTGTCTTAGATGTAGTGCATCAATATGATGGTGCTAGAACTCTTGATTATAAAGATTCTATCCCCAAAGATTTGTAGTTAAATAAACTGGCTCATAACAACTTGAGTGCCTGTGAAGTAACAAAATATTGAAGATTAAGTTGTTTGATATTTTCCTGCTTTGCTTTCGCTGGGTTAGCCAAAAAAAAGTTTATTTCCTGCTGTCAGGAAGTGAAACTGTGACGAGCGTTGAACGAGTACCAGATAGAAATATCTGAGCTTAGATCTGCTTGTCGGGTTTGTGTATCTACATATTTGTGTATTTACTAAAACTCGCCCTGAAGGGTATGTATCCGCCATTACAGTTGATCTCCATCATTCATCGAGATCATGACTGACTAGGGTGATACACCCTCAAGAAAATTAATTCCTAAATCAAGGAGATTTATTAAATGACATTTGGACCAGCATCTGAATTAGGTGTCGGCTTGTTTGAAGATACCGCTCCTTTTGAATACGTACCCGGTCGTTCAGAAGAAGAAGTAGAAAGCATTATTCGTGCTGTCTACCGACAGGTACTAGGCAATGCTTACATTATGGAAAGCGAGAGAGCAACTGTTCCTGAATCTCAATTCAGACTAGGACAACTAAGCGTTAGAGAATTTGTCAGAGAAATCGGCAAGTCTCACGCCTATAGTTCTCGTTTCTTGGAAACTTGCCCTCGCTATCGTTTTATCGAACTGAACTTCAAGCATTTCCTTGGTCGCGCCCCCAATGGCTACGACGAAATGAAAGCTCATAGTGCCATTCTCGACGAAGGTGGTTGGGAGGCAGAAATTGACTCCTACCTTGATAGTGATGAATACCAAGAAGCCTATGGCGAAAACTTTGTACCTTTTTATCGGGGATATAAGAGTCGTCCTGGTCAAACGATGGTGGAATTCACTCATATGTTTGCTTTGACCCGTGGAGCTTCTTCCAGCGACTTTAAAGGCAGTTTGGCTGGCAAGGCTCCTGTGCTCAACAAAAATGTAATTCAAGGTACTCCTCTGGCAGTAATTCCTCCTTCTGGCGGTGCTTCTGGAGATGGTTGGTCTTTCCGCGAACCAGCTTTGGGTGCCCGTACTCGTCAGGGTTCTGGTTCTGGAGACAATGGCAAGATATACCGCATTGAAGTTACTGGTTATGCTTCCCGCGCTGTTAACCGTGTATCTAAGTTCCGTCGTAGTAACAAAGTATATTTAGTACCTTACGATCAGCTATCTCAGGAATATCAGCGTATTCATAAACAGGGTGGAAAAATCGCGAGTATTACCCCTGTTAACTAGGTTGAACAGATTCACTATCCCTACCCTTACAGACTAAAGCTAGTAATTGCTTTGGGTTTTTAAGGGGGGAATTTCATTTGACAAATCAATATTAATTCAGGAGAAATTTAACATGGTGGCAGTAATTGATGCTCCCCTTGAAGTCCGAAGCAATAGCAGTGCTGATGACAAGGCGATCGCTATTCGTGCGGTATACAAACAAGTGTTGGGCAATCCTCATGTCATGGAAAGTGAGCGCCTAGTCAGTGCGGAATCTCAGTTTTGTAATGGCAATATTAGTCTCAGAGAATTTGTGCGAGCGGTGGCGAAATCTAGTTTTTATAGCGCCCGCTACTTTGAAACTTGTGCCCCCTATCGTTTTGTGGAGCTAAACTTCAAACATCTCTTGGGACGTGCCCCCAGAGATCAGGCAGAATTATCGGAGCATATCCAGCGCTGCGTTAACGAAGGTTATGATGCGGAAATTGATTCTTACATTGATAGCGTTGAATATTCCGAGAAATTTGGCGAGAACATTGTGCCGTTTTACGATGGTGCCACTAGTACTATCGGTCAAAAGCAGGTTAACTATAATCGTACTCTGTCTTTGCTTCAGGGGATTGCCGGGGTTGATAGTGCCGAAAAAGCTTCTCGTTTAGTAGATAGTGTGGCTACCAATAGTGCCACTGCTGCCAAGACTCCTTCCACTGGGGGGCGAATTTCTCCTTATCAGGATGCTACTGCTAAAAGATTCAAAATTGTTGTCAAAGGTTCTAAATTTGATGCTCCTCGTCGTGTCAGTACTACCGAGTACATTGTACCAGGCGATCGCATGAGTCCTCAAATTCAGCGCATTAACCGCACTGGGGCGAAAATCGTCAGCATCACTGAGATTTGAATGCTTACTGACTAAAATTCATAACTAACATATCTATAAATTTTTTAAAACTCAGGAGAAGCAACTTATGTCCCTTTGGTTACAAGATGCCCCCAAGACAGAATTACGTCCTAACTCGACTGAGAGTGATTTACAAGTAGTTATTCGGGCGGTTTATCGCCAAGTTTTTGGTAATGCTCATCTTTTAGAATGCGATCGCCAAACTTCTGCGGAGTCTTTGTTGCGGGATGGCGACATTACAGTCCGTGGTTTTGTGCGGATGGTCGCTCAGTCGGATTTGTATCGTGCGCTCTTTTTTGACCGTTCTTCCCAGTACCGTTTTATTGAGTTGAACTGTAAACACTTTTTAGGTCGTGCGCCCCTAAATCAGGCGGAAATCTCAACTCACGTTCAAACCTATAATAACTCAGGTTACGAAGCTGAAATTGATTCCTATATTGATAGCGATGAATATCTGATGGCGTTTGGGGAGAGCACTGTCCCTAGCCCTCGTGGTACGAGCGACCCTAACACGGTGAGCAATGTTGGCTTCAACCGAGTCTATTCCCTCTATCGTGGTAACGCAACTAGTGATAGTGGCAAAGCTGCTCGCTTGATTAGTGACTTAGCGGCTAATTTGCCTACAGCGATTGTTGCTCCCACCACAGGGAGGGGAACCCCTGGAAGCAACAATAAACGCTTCCGGGTCAAGGCAACTAAAGCTAGTGTTGGCTCCCTTAACCGCCTTAGTAACCAAACCTATGAGGTTAATTACGAGCAGTTAAACGCCAAAATCAAAAACTTACACCGTACTGGAGCAAGAATTCTCAGTATTACTGAAGTTTAAAATAGCTTTAAGTTCTAAACCAAAAGTCCATCACAGTAAATATATTGGGGAAAACTTTAACTTTTTCCCCAGCAATAGGAGAGGATTTATTATGTCAGGAATGATTACTACTGGAGACACCAACGTTAGTACTTATGGCAGTCGTATGTTCACCATTGAAGTTACGGGAGTTTGCCGTCAAGACTTAATGCGGACAAGTAACTATACAGTGAAAGTCCCTTATAGTCGGATGTCCCAGACTATTCAGAGTATTAATCGCATGGGCGGAAAAGTAGCGGGAATCTCCTTGGGTAATACAGGGGCTGTTAAAGCAGCTGCTCCTA
>JBJOPG010000058.1:0-17831 GCA_046050865.1 Cyanobacteriota bacterium | reverse complement strand
TGGTTGATCGCTGGGATTATTTTTACGAGCGGAGTCTTGGCTGTGTCGGTATTCTCAAAGATTGGCTAACTAGAACTTTGAGAGATGCTTTGGAAGAGGAAGCCAGGACTATTACCGATAAACATCTTAAAAGAAGAGCATGGTCGGTTTCTCAATGTAAACGAATGTTGCAAGAAATTGAGGAAGGGGAAAGCCAATTAGAAGAAACCGAGCAAGATGTTTCCGATTTAAGAAAAGCCCTTGGATTAGACCCAGATCTAATTACAAAAACTAGCAAAAATTTATCTAAACCGAAAAAAAAGGGTTCTCAGCGAGTCGGTCAGAGAAAGCCGAAACGAGATTCTATCGGAGTGTCCCAAGATGCTCAATGATGATAATTTGGAAATTTATGATTCTTGCGATCTTAACAAACCTTCAATTCCTCCTAGAAGTCGTTTATATCATCTAGAACCTATAGGTATTGGTACACCATATGTTGAGAGTTTAACTAGTTATATTGCTAGATTAGCTGAAGCCCATTGCTTGACTCCCAAACTTTTGCTTGAAAGAGAAATTAATTCTTCAAACATTCAATCATCTAGACAAAACAATTTATTTAGTATTAGACAATATTCTGGAGAAATTAACGGAAGAGGGGAAACAGCATCAAAACTAGTAGATTTACTGAAAAAGGTAACTCTAAAAGAAAGTTTAAAATTTTTAACACTTCTTTTCTGGTCTGAAATATTTCCTCGTAAAAAGCTAATAAAAACTACTAGATCTTGGTGTCCTTTTTGTTTTCAAGATTTTGTTGATCGGGACAAGCCTCTGTATGAGCCTCTTATCTGGTCGGTAAATGTAGTAGTAACTTGCTCCAAACACAATAATCCTCTCGAAAGTCTTTGCTATCATTGCAATCAAGAACTTCCTCCCTTATCTTCTAGCTCCAGAGTAGGTTTTTGCTCAAAATGTGAAAAATGGTTGGGTAAAGACATAAACGAGAAAACTCAAAATTACCAAAGCTATGGCAAATATGAAATTCAATGGAATCATTTTGTCAATGAAAACATTGAAAAGCTAATCTCAGTCTCAAATCTTTTAAACAAACCAATATCTAGAGATTTGCTTGCAAAGTCTTTTAATTTATATATCGATCAACTTACGAAAGGGAACATTGCTGCTTTTGCCAGAATGTTTGGGATTCCAAAGAACAGTGTATGGATGTGGTCTAAAGGTAAATCGATTCCACAAATAGATACTTTACTGAATATTTGCTATCGTCTGAATATATCTATATTAGACTTTCTGGCGATTGATCGGTCTTTACCGATTCATTATCAGCAGAGCTGTCATAATAAGATTAAACCTCAGAATTTTCAGCGTACTAACAAAAGCAAAACTCAAATAGATTCAGAGTTCTTAAAGAAATATCTACAAGATATTTTAATGGACAGACTATCAACCCCTTCTGTGACTGAGATAGCAGATCGACTTGGATATGACAGACGAGTGCTTACTAGAAAATTCCCCGAACTTTGCCAAAAAATTTCACAAAGATATATTGCTAACAAACAACAAAATTCTCAACAAAAAATTAAATCCTACTGTCTTGAAGTTGAAGCTATTGCCAAAAGACTATCTTTACAAGGGATTTATCCTAGCGAAGTAGCTGTTTCACAACATCTAGACAAGTCTGGATATTTTAGATATAAAGAAGTTAGAAATGCTTTGAGGTATTTTCAGGATAATCTTGTATAAATTGAATAAGCATACTGCGGATAGCTTGAAAAAAAATTCAGCTCAAGTCTAATTCAGTTTTCAGCGGAAGCATAAAATTGCCAAGAGTCAGAGGAAGCATAAAGCTTCCAAAACGGCAAAGTTATGCTTCCTGTCACAGAAAGTCTTATAGACCGACGCGCTAGCGGAGGTGGGGGTAGGGAGACTTGAACTCCCACGACCTTACGGTCAGCAGATTTTAAATCTACAGCGTCTACCGATTCCGCCATACCCCCAGGTATGAACGTTGCTGGAAAGAAATCCAACAGTGATAAATATAGCATAGAGTATTCACCTTATGTAGCAAATTTTAGGTTTAGTTTAACCAAAGGAGTTCACTTAAACTAAGTTGTACAAAAAAAAGCGATAAGCTAGATTGAACTTATCGCTCTGGTGGTGTGAGGAAAACTTGAAAAAGTAACTTGAACATCGAGTTTAAGAAATCTCTGAACAACTTTAAGGATTGGCTTGCTGGGGTTGAGGAAGTATGCCAACTTTAACTGCCAGTTCTAGCCGTTGATCATTTCTGGTAAGACCAAGCTGTAATTTATCCCCTACATCGGTTTTCTCTACCGCCTGTTGCACCTGATCCGCTGTAGTAATTTTCTGACCTGCAATCTTTTGAATGACATCTCCAGATTTTAAGCCGGCTCGGTCTGCGGGAGATTCGGGAAGAACTTCCACCACGAGAATACCTTCCGTTGCGTCTACCTCTAGATTTTTCTGACTTTTTAACTCTTGTTTTAACTCGGGCGTAATTTGTACCATCTGGATTCCCAGGAAAGAATGCTCTGCTTTTCCTGTGGCAATTAACTCTTCAGCAATATCCCTCGCTGCATTTACAGGGATTGCAAAACCTAACCCTTGAGCATTTTGAATAATAGCGGTATTAATCCCAATTACCTCTCCTTGAGCGTTTAATAAAGGTCCACCAGAATTACCAGGGTTAATTGCCGCGTCAGTTTGGATAAAGTTCACTCTCTTGTCTGCCACTCCTACTTGGGCACTGCTTCTACCTGTGGCACTGACAATCCCTGTGGTTACAGTATTATCTAAACCTAACGGATTACCGATCGCGATCGCCCATTCTCCAGGCTGTAGGTTATCGGAGTCGGCGAAAGTTACCGCCGGCAAGTTCGTGGCATCGATCTTGATCACCGCAACATCAGTGAGGGGATCCCGCCCCATCACCTTTCCTGGATAGCTTTTACCATTTTTCAGAGTGACTTTGACCTGCTCGCTACCTTCGACTACGTGGGCATTAGTTAAAATCAAGCCATCGGAACTAACCACAAAACCGGAACCCATACCCCTTTGAATTTGTTCACTGGGAATATTGGGCATTTGAGAACCAAAAAACTCTTTAAAGAAAGGGTCGCTAAAAGCCGTAGGGGCATTAGTGGCAACCTTACGGGAAGCATCGATACGCACAACCGAATTGCCGACTCGGCTTACTACTTCGCTCACATAGTTTTGTGGCACGGCGATCGCAACTTCTGAATCAGTTTCGGCATCAGCTTTGGTCGTAGTTGTGGCGGCAGTTATATTTGTTGCATTGCTGGCATTGGTTGCAGCATTACTATCGTTACCATTATTAGCCCAGCTCTTAGGACTATTTAATAGGTAGTTCCCACCTAAAGCTAAGCTGCCACCAAGTAATACTAACAATAAAGAAGAGGTCGCTTTATTCCTGATAGGTGTTTTAGTCATAGAATTTACAACGTCTGAGGTTCGTTAACAAGAAATATGGTTTTTTGAATAAAATGTAGCAGGGAAAAAATCAGAGCCAAGTCTGGAAACTTTTCTCTCACTGTTCCCAATTTAGTTTGATGATATGACTTTCTTGTGACAATATTTTGAACTTTTAGCAGTATTCAGGTGACAGTTGGAAAAAATCAGCACCAAAATTGGGAGAGCAAGATGGTTTTCCGCCCTCCCAATTTTTCGGTATCCAGTCTTCAGGATTTACATTTGTAATGTTATGCTAAATCTAAGCAAAGTCACTAATGCTATAGGCTTGGTCGCTGGTTCCAGTGTAGATGGCTTCGATATTTTGGACAGTTAAAATTGCACCATTGCTTTCAATAGTTAGAGTGCTATTATCCGCTGACACAGTATAAACGTAGTTATCTAGATTACCTTGTAATCTTAAGCTGTCAACATCTTGACCTCCATCAATCAAGACATTACCGGCAAAGTTGCCAATCTCGAACGTATCATTACCGCGATCGCCAAATACTTGACTATCTTTAATGGAATCTGACTGATCTAGATCGAAAGAAGTTGCTCCAGTTAAAGGATCAAATTCAGTTATGGCTGCTTGGAAAAAGTCACTACCTTTGCCCAAACTAATATTACTATCCAGAATTCCAACATCACTGCCGTAACCCAGTAGGCGATCGTCACCCAAGCCAGTATAGATATTACCTCCTAAAATTCCCACTTCTCCCATACCAATAACTTGGTCGTTGCCTTTAGCGGTGAGAATTCTACCAGAGGTGTTATCAATCCCAATCGTGATCGCGTTAGAAGTATCTGCGAGAGTAGCAGTGTTTGCTTGAGCATCAGAATCACTCACAAAGCTTTCAGCCAGAGCATCTGCCCTAGCACTTGCCCCAGTAGTATCAATGGCGATACCAATCACAATATCATTAGCTTCACCAGTATTAATCTCTCCTACATTCACAATTCCCACTGCACTGCCTTCAGCGATCGCTTCTGCTTTGGCATCAGCTGTGGCGAATGCCACGTCCCGAGCAATAGATCCCGCAGCGGATGTAGCCACAGAGTTACTAGAACTTTTATTATTGGCAATCCCAACAATTACATCATTGCCCTTTTCTGTATAGATTGTACCAGTATTAACCAAACCCAAAGTGGTGGTCAGACTAGTTGCGGAAGCAGAGGCAGTACCTTGAGTCATCGCCTTTTCAATTTCACTGATGACTTGAGAACCATCCCCTGTGGCTAAGATCGTGGTATTAAAAGCCAATGCAGCAGCTTCCGCCTCGCTCATCGCCGAAGCATTAGCTACTCCAATAACCAGGTCACGTCCTTCTCCTGTATAAATCTTACCTGTATTTTCCAGACCGATCGCTAGAGTCTCAACCACAACCTCTGCTTTACTATTGGCAGCAACAGCGGAGTTGTTACCCACAACTAATTCAGCTTGGGAGGTAGCTGTTGATTTACCCGAAGCCGAGGCGTTAGCTACACCAACAATGGTGTCATTCCCTTTATCAGTAGAGATATTGTTGGTATTTCTAATACCCACAGCATCCACAACGACATTAACCGTTGCCACAGAAGTATCCTTAACATTAGTAAAGTAAACATTACTCAACGCAGATTCAGTTTGGGCTGTAGCGGTGGAAATTCCCGAAACCTCTGCAATACCTAAGATGGTGTCATTTCCTTCACCAGTATAGATATTTGCATAATTAACAATGCCTACTGCCATGGCATTAGAAAAAGCAGTAGCTCTACTGTCGGCAGCAGGAGTCAGATCGGAAGTCGTTTCACTGGTGGCATCACTGACCGCACTGCCAGTTCCTTTGCCGAAAATAATTTCATTACCTGCACCACTGAAGAAATCCTGTTGATAAATTAAGTTTGGTTGTTGATATTGAAGAATATTGTTTTCCAACTCATCAATGCGACTAGGCAAAGTAAAAAAATCTTCAGTCAACAAAATATTTTTAAGCAATATAGTTTCAGTCATAAAATTTAATTCCACTTAGATAATTTTTCAGATCAAATATTTTTTGAAGTGAATTGATTATCTATTGAGCTATCAGTATTAATCATCAAGCTCAGATGAAAATATGATTTTTAACGTAAACTATCAGTAAAGAGTTTGTATAGTTAAGATGAAATTAATCTTGAAAAAACTGACAATCCCTTTGGCATCAAGACATTAACTGAAGTTCAAATGATCGGTAATTTTACTGTTTATTGCAGACACTTTTTTCCGATTAACCATTTGACAACCTGAAAATTTCTAACCCAAGAGATGATTTTAATATTTGCAACATAAAATTGACTTATTAAACATCTCGATCAAGAGTAATAAAGAAAAATAACCAGGGGAAACAATTAATCTAATTCATCTTTTAAGTTACTAGACGGAATTAAATATCGGATAAAACTCCCCCATACTCTTCCTGCTTAAGTCCCTCCACCACTCCCACTACTCACCTTCAGATATTCAATTATCAACGCTGTTATTTTTATCTCTGCTATATTGTTGGTTCACTATTGTTTATTTTTATTCAACTGAGATATCTATGCACTCGCTTAAATCGAGAAATGCTGAACTCAACGCCTATATAAATAATTTTCTCGATCTGCATTATCAGCCAGCCAAAATGTTTTGGTGGCGAATTTTGACTCTTACTCTCTTGGGGTTAATCTCGATTATTAGAGATTACCAAGACTATGGTTTTAGCTTTGAGCAGTGGTTTACTTGGATGCCTATTTTTGTCTTGTTGTCAGGACTATTAACCCTCAACTTTCAGTCCCTATGCTTGGGATCTATGTCCTTTCAGTATCGGCATCACGATACAGTATTTGTACTCGCCAAAAGATTTGCTGAATTTGACTATTCCCCTTTAATTCAGGGATTAGAAAACAAGTTGGCAAACAGAAAACTTGCCTGCAATAGATCTCAACTGATGCTGGTGCTAATCTTTCTAGGAGTACTCGGGGTACTTAGGAACAAAATAATTCTAGGACAATTATTTGTCAATGAACCAATGCAGCTAATGGCTCTCTCAATTTATATTGCTTTAATGCTAGGAACAATTTTGATCGTAGGAATGCTCTCAATTTTTATTTTGACTTCCAAAAGACAGCTAGAACTCATGGAGTTGTCTCTGTTTTGGATCAAGTCAGCATCGACTATCAAATATATTGGGTAAGCTTGCTTTGTTTATAATGTTAGCGAAAAGTATTGTGAGCCAAGAATTAAGATGTTTACCAAGATAACTTTTGTGAATTAGTTGATGATCTTGATAATCTATTAATTCTTTTTCGTTACTATATCTGTAAGTTACTAAGAGACATAATGTTATTCAGGTTTTCCGTGACTAGTACTATGACTAATACTTAAGTTGTTTGTCTAGTTTATAGTTTGGCGTTACTGAATAAATTTTGATCTTGTTTGGGGAGATTAAGTAATAGATATGCCCCGATTAGCACCACATATTTTTGAACTACTGTATCAACAAGGAGTAGAGCACGCTTTTGGTATTCCAGGAGATTTTGCTTTAACCCTTTATGATGCTCTAGCAGAGAGCCAAATTGAACCGATCGTGATGACCCATGAGCCTTGTGTTGGGTTTGCCGCCGATGCCTACTCTCGCATTCGAGGCTTGGGGTTGGCTGTGGTCACCTATAGTGTTGGGGGGTTAAACATGGTCAATGCAGTTGCCGGGGCTTATGCTGAAAAATCTCCTTTGATTATCTTAAGCGGCAGTCCTGGGGTGCAAGAACGACGGGACAAAAATTTACTTCACCATAAAGTCAAAACTTTTGATACACAAAAACTAGTTTATGCGGAAATTACCCGTTATGCTGTCACTTTGGACGACCCTGCGACTGCGGATCTGCAAATTCATCGAGCCATCAGCTATGCGAAAACTTTTAAGCGTCCAGTTTATCTAGAAATTCCTCGTGACCTGGTTTATGCAGAGATAGAAGAAGCTCCACACTTACCTCCACCAGTTAAACAGACAGATCCTGAAGCCTTAGCAGAAGTTATCGCTGAGACGCTGGCTATGTTACGGCAGGCTAAATTCCCCGTCTTATTGGCGGGAGTAGAACTGCATCGCTTTGGTCTACAAGAGCAGGTAATTAAGCTAGCAGAAAAACTAGGTATTCCAGTCTGCTCGACCATGCTCGGCAAATCAGTATTTCCCGAAAGCCATCCCCAATATATTGGCATCTACAACGGTGAAGCAGGTGATCCGTCTGTGCGGGATACGGTGGAAGAGTCGGATTGCCTGCTTATGTTAGGGGTGTTTATGACTGATATTAATCTGGGGATGTTCACCTCTCACCTAGAGCCTAAAAATACTGTTTATGCAGTCTCAGAACATATCGCTCTTAAGTACCATGAATTTCGCAATGTACTATTCGCAGATTTTATTACGACTTTAGCCAAGAGCAGCGATTTGCCCCAATACGATTTAGCTGGAATTGTCACTATGCAGCCCAGAGTTGCTCGTGCGGAGGGTGCTATCACCATGAGTGGTGTGTTGTGGGAACTCAATCAATATATTGATAGCAATACTTTGTTGGTCACGGACGTTGGCGACACTTTGTTTGCGGCGGATGATATCAAAATGCAGTCGGGAACATCATATTTATGTCCGGCTTTTTATGCCAGTATGGGTTTTGCTATTCCTGGAGTGATTGGAGCCCAATTAGCCGATCCGTCTCGTCGCGCGATCGCCTTAGTGGGAGATGGCGCTTTTCAAATGACAGGGATGGAATTACTGACGGCGAAAAAACTCGGTTTAAAGCCGATCATTATTGTGATTAACAATGAATCCTATACCTCCTTACGATCGATGGCTCATCAACAGTCAGATTTCGTCAAGATTCCCAGTTTTGATTACGCTCAGTTTGCTAATTTAATTGGTGGTAGAGGGTTTGTGGTAGAAACTGGTTCACAGTTACACGAGGCATTGGAACAAGCTCGTGACCATGAATCCTTGAGTATTATTGATGTTCATCTGGCACCTGAAGACGTATCCCCTGGATTGCAACGGATGAGCGATTTATTTGCCAAGACTTTGAAAGGTTGAAAGGTTGGAAGATGAGAATGCTAAATTAACTGCTTAAAACCCTACAGTTACTTGCCACATGCTGATACCGAGTATGGCGATCGCCAGATGTTGGGGCAGTAAATATTGAAACTGCTGACGAGCAATCTTTTGGGTTAAGAGTATCGACAACACTACGCCAAAAATTAGACAGCTGCCCTGTAAAAAAGCGATGACGGCGGGATGGGCAACAAGTATCGGTAGACTTACTCCCTGAAAACTCTCATTTAAGCCAAAGGTTGCCATCGTGACTGGAAGGATTCTGCCTCCCTCATTCAATCCTAGTCTTAGATAGTGTGCCAGATTGCCTGCTAAGACTAGAGGTAAATAGCCATAGGCGAGTTCAATAAATTTATGAGGTTTATATTTGCGGTTTAATTTGCCCAGTAGTAGATTGATACCTTGAGCTAATAGGGGCAAAATAATTGGGGTCGTCAGAACTACCAGCGATACTAAAGCATGGTAGCTAAATCGCTCCAGATGTAAATCTAAACCTAGTCTGGTGGATATTTCTGGCAAACGATGGAGAAAGACCACGTTTAAGAGTAGGAACAACAATGCCACTTCGTAACTGTGGGGGACGTGTGTTGTCCAGAGTTCAATCCCTGGGGGACGCAAATTAAACTCCACAGAACGGTGGGGACAGGCTTTTAGACAAGTCATGCAGAGCACGCAATCTTTATTTTCGGTGAGCTGGGCGGGATGGGAATAGAGGGGACAGCCATCGGTTTCTTGTCCTTCGCCTTTAGCCGCGCCCCCCTTATAACATTGATAGGTGGTACAGGTAGCAGAACAAGTCCCCTGTTGTGCCCGTAATTCTGTCATGGAGAGTTTCGCAAATAAGCCATTCATCCCCCCAATGGGACAGAGATAGCGACACCAAAAACGCCGCTCAAAAATAGCGGAACAGATCATTGCACCGGCGGTGATGAGCAGCAACAAGTAAGCGGAAAGATAGGCAGTATTTTCTAAATCCCATAGTTCTTCCCACAGCAGGATCAGTGCAAACAGACCGAATAAAAACCAGCCACCCCATTGTTCCGCAGTCTGTCTGGGCCATTTTTTTAGCGATCGCGGCCATAACATCAACGACAGTTTTTGGGTAATCTCGCCATAAATCATAAAGGGACAAAAAGCACACCACAGCCGACCCACAAAGGGAAAGCCAATGAGAATTAAGGGCCACCACCATGCCCAAAACATATTGAGGGCAAAGTTCTCCTGACGATTTTGGGGAGCCAGAAACAGCACCAGCACAATGAAGGCAAAAAAGCCGAGGGTGAAGCCATAGTTAATCCTGGTGGGATACCAATCACTGCGCAGGAAGTACCGTAGCCGAGGATATCGATTGAGCAGATTTAAGCGATACTGTTGCTTTTTACTTTGAGACTGCCAAACTACCTCTTCGGTAATATCATCACAGCCCTGGAGTTGCGCTAAAGCTCGTTCGACAATACTTTCTAACTCTCGCAGATTATTGGGAAAATCATAGGTCTGGAGATTTCGTACGGCTTCAGGAGTCATCTTAGTTTTTTGCAGACATTTATTGCGTCCAATCAAGCTGAGATAATAGTTGATCTGCTCATCTAGATCGACTTTTCGTACTCTTAAGGGGGGGACTTTAATCAGATTTTCCACAACCGAATCGAGCGCCGCGATCGCCTGCTCTGAAATCAAAATGATGCGGGCTTGAGATGTTTGGGGAGTGGCAGATTCGCCCCCTGGTTGGATGATGGGGGTATAGCGATGATTTTTAATTAGTTCAGCGATCGCCGGGATTAATTCTGGGGGCAATAAGTGAACATTATTCAGCACTAAAGTACCTTCTTGGAGAGTGGCAATCAGTCCTGGTTTGCCCCCACTACGACCAAATAATTCGGCACCGCTAGTTTGTAACTTAGAACAGTCAATTTTTATAATTGGTTGGCGACGATTCCTAGAACCAAAATGAATTAGGGTGGCAAGGTTATCTTTTTCTAATCCTGGCTCCCCAAAAATCAAAACCGATTCATGAGTTTGGGCTGCCTGTTTGATTTGTGATCGCAATCTGGTTGCATAACGACTTTTACCAATGACCCCCCGCTTGGCTTTATTCACTAGATATGGTCTTAAGGTTATCTGACGTTCCTGTTCAAATTGAAGCTGTTCTGATAATTCCTTTACCTGACTGGCTAACTGTTGGGAAAAAGCTTGGGTTATCTGGGGATATTGCTGGATTAAGCTTTGAAACTGCGATCGCTCAATCGACCATACGAGAACTTCGGTAATGGCTGTCACTTGATACTGAGTGGGCTGATCTAACAGGAAAGCATAGAGATTCAGTACCGTCCCCGATAGCAAACTACTCTGACTAGATTCCAAGGCGCTATTACTAGCTAATCTGCCTGATTGCACTATATGTAGAGCTTCTGGCTCAACATTTTCCCTCACTAGGGTTTGCTCTGCCGCAATCTTCTGTGACCTTAACTCTGTGGCGATCGCCGTTAAAATATCCGTCGAGAGAATGCTCAAGCAGGTTTTTTGCTGAAGAAAAGAAACTAGATCGGATAATTCCATAACAGTAATTTTCAGCTCAGATTACCTACACCTTAGCAAGTTTGAGGGCGATTAGGTTCCGTTTGCCCTTCGCGATCGCAACGCCCAATATTAAAAAATCGCGTAACTCTTCTGAAAATCAAGTAAGTAAGGGCAATAACAACGTAAAGAAGTAATAGACTAGAGGGGCGGTGAAAACATAGCTGTCAGTGCGATCAAGGATGCCTCCATGTCCAGGGATTAATTGCCCAGAATCCTTGACTCCAGCATCTCGTTTCATCATTGACTCCGTCAGATCCCCCAGCAAACTGGTAGTGCCAATTAATGCTCCTAGCATTACTCCGCTAATTTGCCAGGCAGGAAAATCAAAATACCACGCCCCTAATTCAGCCACGATTAAACTGCCCAGAATGCCAAAAGCTGCGCCCTCCACGGTCTTTTTGGGACTGATATCAGATAGTCTGGTGCGACCAAAACTTTTACCCATGGTGTAGGCACCGATATCTGCCGCCCAAATACAAGCCATAACTAAAAAAGTGAGGGTAAGAGCGGTGGGAAATTGACTGGGATTCAGCCAAGAATCGGGCCAGTAACCATCAAAAGGTAAGTTGCTAGCATTATTACTATTAGGTAAATTCACTCGCAAACGCACCCAAAAAGTGGGTAGATAGCCTGTATAGAATAGTCCCAAAATTGAGCTGGCAATATCGGCAATAGTAGCAATTTTCGGTTGAAATAAAAGATAAAAACAGATAATTGTTCCCCCCAAACAAAAGATGGCATCGGTAATATTAGGGGCAATGTTAGGGGCAACGGTGGCGCTGAGTAATAGAAGTAGAGAGACAATTAAGGTCATTTTGCCTGCGGGCTCAACCCCTTTGGCACGGACTAAGCGAAAATACTCCAACTGAGCTAAGACAATTAAAATCCCAATACCCAGAGTAAAATACCATCCGCCCAGAATAATCATTCCCAAGGCTAAGGCGATCGCAACTATTGAACTAACTATACGAGACAAGGGCATAATGCGTTGCTGCTACAAACGCTAAATTAGAGTGAAAACGTCAGGAAAATCAAGTTTAAGAGAACCTTATGAAAGGTTAACAAATTACTGGATGAAGTCCTAGCAATTATTTGTTAAGAAAGTTAAGTTAACCAGGATAGTAGTAACCGACCATTTAAGCTACAACTTTTCTCCACTCAGAATAAACATTGGATTTACCGCTGCAAAAGTTTGATGTATCCCCCTAGTTTCTAGACGATTGACTGCCGATTGAACTACTTCAATATTTCTTGCCTGTAGCTCAGATAAGCCTTCAGAAATAATATATAAGTTCTCTAGGTTACTGACGGTGGCAACAATACGCCCTTCTGGCTCTAGATATTTCCAGGTTTGTTTCAGAATCTCCTTGATGGGTTTCCCTCCTTCAAGACAGACCAAATTTGGTCTGGGTTTGATCGCTTCTAAACATTCTGGGGCACTGCCCTGAATCACCTCAACATTGTCTACCCCAAAGCGATCGCAATTCCGCTTAATTAATTTTGCCACCTCTTCATCTCGTTCGATCGCCACAATCTTTCCTTGGGGAGAAAGTAAACCAATTTCCACCGGGATGGTTCCAGTCCCCGCGCCAATATCCCAGAAGACTGCATCTGGCTTCATGCGTAAGGAAGAGAGAATTAGCACTCGTACCTCTCGCTTACTTAGGGGAATCCCTGGTAGACGTTCAAACAGTTGATCGGGAATCCCGGGAGTTTTATAAGGCCAGAGCATGGTTGATTATCAGTTACGGTGATTAAAATCAAGATCTTATCTAAAAATCTAAAAATGCAGATTGATTATCTTATTTAAGCGTTTGAATGGTCTCGATTGTCGGATCGTTACACCCTGTAATAGTTCCCCCCGCCGCCACGATCTGTTTTAAATATGCCACTGCTTCCATCGTAATTACTTCCCCTGGCATTAAAAGCGGAATTCCTGGAGGATAAGGACAAATTAACTCCCCACAAAGGCGATCGCCTGCTTGCTCAATAGGGACAGTCTCGGTGGACATAAAATACGCCTGTCGCGGTGAAACTGGTGCAGGATCAAGGCTGATGGCTGATGGCTGATGGTGAGACAGTTGCGTTGGGCGGGTTCCCCGACTTGAGCAAACTGTCGAACCCGAAGGGCTGAGAGCTAAACACGCCTCAATCAACTGTTGAATATCCGACTCGGTATTCCCCAAAGAAATAATAAAAGTGAGATGTTGTAATAGGGGTAGTTCGCAGGTAACCCCTAGCTGTTCGTGGAGGATTTCATCGGCGGCAAAACCAGTGATCCCTAGTTGTGAGACATTAATGGTTAGTCGCGTCGGATCGAGATATTTACAACCTGGTTGAACTTTAGAATTTAAGTCAGGATTGAAAACAGATAGGTGAGGAATCGCAGCTATTTTGTGGCTAGCTTCGGTGGCAAGAGCGATCGCCTGACTCATTAACTCCTGACCTGCCGTTGCCATCTGCTGTCTAGCAGCATCTAGGGAAGCCAACAGCAGATAACTGGGACTAGTGGATTGCACTAACTGCAAAGCTTTGCTAATTCTCTGGTGACAAACGCGATCGCCCTGAAGATGCAACATCGATGATTGAGTCATGGCACTCAGGGTTTTATGGGTAGACTGCACCGTCAGATCTGCCCCCAGACTTAGAGCGGCAGGAGGTAAATCAGCGTGAAAAGCAAAATGTGCGCCGTGGGCTTCATCTACCAATAAAGGAATTTGATAACTATGGACAAGGTCAGCGATCGCTTTTAAATCACTACAGACTCCCTGGTAAGTCGGGTGCAACATCATCACTGCCTTAGTATCGGGATGCTGCTGCAATGCTTGTTTAACCGCTTCTGGGGTGACATTGTAGGCTAGTCCTTCTTGCGGATCGTATTCAGGATTAACGAAGATGGGGATTGCTCCAGCTAAAATCAGACCAGCGATCGCCGATTGATGAATATTTCTCGGCAGAATGATCTTCTCCCCCATGCCACAGGTAGCCAAAATTGCTGCCATAATCCCCGAGGTAGAACCATTAATTAAAAACCAGGTTTTGGTCGCGCCAAAAGTCTGAGCTGCCAACTCTTGAGCAGCGGCGATCGCTCCTGCGGGAGCAAATAAATTATCTAATTCGGGTAATTCAGGCAAATCAGCTTGAAAAACTTGTTTGCCCATTAAATTCTGCAAATTTTGACTAACTCCTTGACCCTGTTTATGTCCTGGAGCATAGAAAGGGGCGTGTTTTCTTTGTGCAGACTGGTTTAAAGCACTTAATAATGGTGTTTCTGAAAAAATATCTAAAAAATTATCGGTCATAATAAATCATACTAAAACGTAGTTTAAATGCTTAATAAAAGACATTTAACTTCAACTTTATCTAGATCAATTCTTATGTAAAGCAAAGGTGAAAAAAAGAGTATTACTGTCGTCTCATAGGTAATTATTCTGATATTGTTTGAAAGTCATAAATAAATAAAAAAGGTTTCTCTAAGTGTATTTATTGGATAATTATTATAATTTAGTAGATTCAAACGTAGATTCAAATAAAAAGATTTTAATTGTCGATGATGATTTGACTTTACATCATCTAATTGGTCGTTTTCTTACTTACAATGGTTACATCACCGAAGTAGCTGCCGATTGTGCCACAGCTAGAAAAAAGTTTCAAGAATTTAAACCAGATTTAATTATTTCTGATATCAACTTGCCAGATGAGACAGGGCTTAATCTGTGTCAAGAGATCGGACAAACTAACGTCATGATCATGATGCTCAGTTCCATGACTGATCATAATTACATTTTAGAAGCCTTTGCTAAAGGGGCAGATGATTATATTACTAAGCCTTTTGATCTCCAAATTCTCAAAGCGAGAATTGAAGCTTTATTTAGGAGAGGAACTACTAATTCATTATCTTCCACAAGCAAAAAATTCATCTCATTAGATAACTTGAAAATCGATTTTTATCGCCGAGAAGTGATGCTAGATAATCGCTTAGTTTCCCTGACGGCATTAGAATTTGATTTGCTATATTTCCTGGCAAATAATCCTAATCGCGTCTGGGATCGGACAGAATTAATTTCCGCCATCTGGCAGAACGAAGATTATGCTGGAGATGATCGCAAGGTGGATATTCATGTTGGTCGCATCCGTAAAAAAATTGGTGACGGCAATGGAGAATGTATCAAAACTGTCTGGGGACGAGGCTATATGTTTGAGTTATCTAGTTCCAATGCAGTAAAATTGGCAAACTGAACCTAGAAGCCAATAGCCAATAATAAGTCGTCATGTTAAGAGCAGGAATCGTCGGATTACCCAATGTGGGTAAATCTACCATGTTTAATGCTTTGGTTGCCAATGCTAAAGCGGAAGCAGCCAATTTTCCTTTTTGCACTATTGAACCCAATGTGGGGGTGGTCTCCGTCCCCGATCATCGACTAGAAGTACTTTCTAAACTCTCTAGCTCTCAAAAACTAGTCCCCACGAGAATCGAGTTTGTAGATATTGCTGGGCTGGTCAAAGGTGCCAGCCAAGGGGAGGGATTGGGTAACCAGTTTCTGGCAAATATTCGCGAAGTTGATGCGATCGTCCACATGGTGCGCTGCTTTGATGATGACGATATTATTCACGTTGCTGGGTCGGTAGATCCAGTCCGAGACATTGAGATCATCAATTTAGAGTTAATCTTGGCGGATCTGACTCAGGTGGAGAAACGCATTGCTAGACAGCGTAAAAGCGCCAAAAATGATAAGCATGTTCAAGCAGAAGTTGAACTGTTAGAAAAAATTGTTGAAGTGTTGAATGATGGTCAATCTGTCCGCAGCATGGATTTAACGGAAGAAGATCTGCTGATGATTAAATCCCTGGGGTTATTAAGCAACAAGCCCATCATCTATGCCACCAATGTCTCTGAAGATGACTTGGCGACGGGCAATGAATGGGTGGAATCAGTGCGAGAGTTCGTTAAGGATGAAGCGGCTAAGGTGGTAGTGGTTTCAGCTCAAGTGGAGTCTGAATTAGTCGAACTCTCGGAGACAGAAACGAAAGACTTTCTCGAAGCTTTGGGTGTGGAAGAAGGGGGATTAAAGTCCTTGATCCGTGCCACCTATGATCTTTTGGGCTTACGTACCTATCTCACCACAGGAGAGCAGGAAACCCGCGCCTGGACAATTACCGCTGGTATGAAAGCACCCCAAGCAGCAGCGGTCATTCACACGGATTTTGAGAAGAAGTTTATTAAGGCTGAAACCATTAGCTACGAGGATTTGATCACCACCGGGTCGAAAAATGCCGCTAGAGAAAAAGGCTTATTGCGTTTAGAGGGTAAAGATTATATTGTCCAAGAAGGGGATGTGATTGAGTTTCGCGTTGGTGGCTAAAATTTTATCAATTTTAGATCATGTGATACAGAAGTTTACTGAAAAATAAAATTTGTCTTGCGATCGTCAAGAAAACAACTTTTCTGATCTAATGTACAGGGGATTCAAATTATAGGATTTCCTCTTATGAACAACATTATCGAAATAGTCGTTTCTCTATTAATTACTGCGATAAGTTTACTTATTATTTCTAAACTTCCTTTGGGAATTGAGATTGATAGTATTCAAAAGAGTATTGTCGCAGCAATAGTCTTTGGTATTCTTAATGCCGTGCTGAAGCCGATTTTGACTGGATTTGGTTTATTTAACGTGGTGACCTTTGGTTTAACTTCTTTTATCGCTAATATAATCATTTTCGGGTTAGCAGCTTTACTGATTCAAGGTTTTAGACTGCGCTCAAAATTTGTCAGTCCAATTGTCGGAGCATTAGCTTTAAGCATCATCAATTCAGTTATCTTCAAAGTTCTTGAGAATGTCCTAGGCAAATCTCCAGCGGTTTAAAAGTAAAAGATAATTACTTAATCATTTAAAATATTTGAAACTCCAGCGATCGCCCTCATTGGCGATTTTTTTTGTTTTTATAGTCCGTAAACTTGTTAGGGTGTCAATATTATGATTATGATTAACAGATTTTTTCAATGGCGCAGTTTTCGAGTCTCTATTTGTCTCAGCTTTTTACTAATCAGCCTGATCTATCTGCTGCCGACGGTTAATCAACCATTACTAGCTCAATCAGATCTCAGTATCAAATCCGACATTATTTCCCTCGAATCACGGATTAACCGTTTAGAACAAGAAGTCAACTACCTCAGAAGTTCTACAATTTCTAGAAGCTCTAGTTCTCAATCCCCTCGGCAGACTCCTCCAAAACCAAATCAGCCATCTACGCCGCCAAACTCTGGGACGACAATAGTTGATGGAAAAGTTATTGGAAGTATAGATCCGCTATACAGCAGATTGGCAACGTTAATCATTGAACTCAAAGAAGAGGTGAGGAATATTGATCAGCGTTTGACAGCAATTGAGAAAACTATCCCATAATATTACGTTTGGTGTGAATTAGCTTCGTTCCAATGAACTAGTTCTTAGCTTCTAGCTTCTAGCAAACTCATGACATAAACTCGTTACATCATGACGATAAGTTGCATCACTATATTTTTCCCATTGCTCTTGTGACCAATTGTGATTGTGCATTGTGGCTACTTGGACTTGTTCAACTATGGGACGGCACAGCAGTTCGTATTTATTAAACTGTTGATTAATGATTTCTAGATTGTCCAAGTCATGATGCTGGATGATATTGGCGATC
>JBJOPG010000057.1:0-24790 GCA_046050865.1 Cyanobacteriota bacterium | reverse complement strand
GTGGCAATTGGTTCTATTACATTAAACACCGCAAATGGCTTAAAAATTCCTCCCAGTCAGTATCGACATTTAAGAAAATCTGAAATTAATTTTTTACAAGATTCATTTAACTCTCGCTTTTAACCAACGGTCAGAGCAGGCTCCGTCTTTTCAAGGCGGAGTAATCTCTGACTTTCAATTGCCCAAACTAACTGCACAGCCAGGGAGCGCAGTATATGATTAAACATAATTTAACTACCGAGCAACAGCAACAGCTAACCGATATTGGTACTCACCTCCAGCAGATACGAGTCGCCCACAATATTTCTCTGGATACGGTTTCTCAGCAAACCAGAATTTCGCAGCGGCTGTTAAAGGCGATCGAAGGGGGGGATGCTGCGGAATTGCCCGAAGCTTTTTATATTCAAGCTTTAGTCAAGAAATATGCCCAAGCTCTTGGTGAGAAGGACATTTGTTTTACCGTAGAGTCAGATAATTCTGCTACGGTCGCTCACACAACAAATAAGCACCGTCGTCAATACTGGTTTAATTTTCAGTTGCGATCGCTTCATTTATATTTACTCTATATCCTGATGGTAATTGTCTCGGTCAATGGGATCACAACTTTAGTAGAACGCCCTGTAGTGATCAACCAAGCTTCAGGCAACAACCCAGAAACCCCGATCTTAAGTTCGGCAGGTCAAGAATCGAAAACTACTGCTCAAGCTAACCAGTCAAAAACGTCTTCTCAATTGATCTCACAATCAATCTCACAATCAAATACCCCAGAAACCGTTAGTGTGGGCATCGATTTGCAAGAACGTTGCTGGCTCAAGGTGATGGTCGATGGTGGTGTGGCTTTTGAAGGGATTCTCCCCGAAGGAACTCAACGTCAGTGGAGCGGCAAAAAAGAGGTGACTGTTCGGGCGGGAAATGCTGGAGGAGTGGTCGTTAGCTTTAACAATCAACAACAGCAGGTGTTAGGTGCCCCTGGACAGGTAGAAGAAGTTACTTACACGGTCAATTAAAGTTAGGTAATTCATGAGGGCGATCTCATTATTCTCAATACTTAAAGCTTAGAGCTTAGAGCCTAAAACTTAGAGCTTAGAGCTATCAAAATCTTAAATTGTCTAGACAAACTTTGGGTATTGTCGGCATAACTGATTATCATTTATCTATTCTAAGGATATTCTGGGAAATCTTATAGATAGGTGATTATGAATACAGTATCTAAGGCAAGGGACGCGATCGCTTTTGACTATATTAATCTCAATTCCTTACCTGAAGTTTGGCCCTTAACTGCTGATCAGTTTGGTGAGATCATTGCGCTGAAAGATCCTCATGCTAAACCTGAAGTAGCAATTAGTTATCGGGATTTAGTCAGGCAGATTGAACAGTTTGCCTCTGGACTTCAGGCGTTATCAATTCAGCCCCAAACCAAGATCGCTCTGTTCGCTGATAATAGTCCTCGTTGGTTTATTGCCGACCAAGGAATTATGACCGCAGGGGCAGTAGATGTGGTGCGTTCTTCAGGGGCAGAAACCCAAGAGTTGGCTTATATTCTAGCTAATAGCGATAGTCAGGCTTTAGTGGTTGAAAATTTAAAGACTTTATCCAGGCTTAGTTCTGAGTTAGAAAGCCTACCCATCAGCCTCATTGTTCTTTTGAGTGACGAAATACCTCAAGAAGATACTAAAGTTAAAACCATCAACTATCAACAGTTGATGGAATTGGGTCAAAACCATCAGCTACAGCCTGTAAAACAGAGCAAAGATACTGTCGCTACTTTGCTCTATACCTCTGGAACGACGGGAAAACCTAAAGGAGTAATGTTAACCCACGGTAATTTATTACACCAGGTTAACTATGTCAAAACGGTCTTTCAGCCTCAACCAGGAGATGAAATTCTGTCAATTCTCCCTAGCTGGCATGTTTATGAACGGGCAGCAGAATACTTCTTCTTATCCCAAGGGGCAAGCCAGATCTACACTTCGATTCGTTATTTCAAGCAGGATCTTAAGCAGTTTCAGCCAACTTATATGGTGGGAGTACCTCGTCTTTGGGAGTCTCTTTATGAGGGAATACAAAAGTTGTTGAGTGGACAGTCTACTTCCCAGCAACAGTTAGTTAAGTTTTTTCTCCAACAGTCGAAGCGCTATATTATTGCCCAGAGAATCGCTAGCAATACTAGTTTAGAACACTTTGATGCTAGCTCTGGAGAAAGGGCGATCGCCAAGATCAAAGCAGCTTCCCTCTATCCCATCCATGCTCTGGCAGATCGGCTGGTATATCGTAAAATTCGAGCAGGTATTGGTAATATCAAGGCGGTGTGTAGTGGTGGTGGCTCCTTAGCAAAATATCTCGATGATTTTTATCAAACCATTAACGTTGATGTTTTTGTTGGTTATGGGTTAACGGAAACTTCTCCTATTACTAATGCTCGCACTCCCTACCATAACGTTCGAGGCTCCGCGGGGAGACCTTTACCAGAAACTGAAATTAAGATTGTCGATCCCCAAACTAGAGAAAATTTACCTCAAGGGGAAAGAGGCTTAGTGTTAATTCGAGGTAGTCAGGTCATGGAGGGTTACTATCAAAACCCCGAAGCCACAGCTAAGGCGATCGACAGTGAGGGCTGGTTTGACAGTGGCGACCTAGGTTGGTTGACTGCCGATGATGATCTGGTGTTGACGGGTCGCGCCAAAGATACGATTGTGTTGACCAATGGCGAAAATATTGAACCCCAACCCATCGAAGATGCCTGTGTACGGAGCATCTACATCGACCAAATTATGCTAGTGGGTCAGGATCAACGAGCTTTGGGAGCCTTAATTGTGCCGAATTTAGAAACTTTACAGCAGTGGATAACAACACAAAACTTAAATCTTAAATTACCTGAACTCAATAGTGCTCCAGAATCTTTGGTCAAGAGCGATCTGTATAATGCCACAATTGTTAGCCTCTACCGCGATGAACTAAGCCGCGAGGTTAAGGATCGTCCTGGCTATCGCGCCGACGATCGCATTGCTGATTTCCGCTTTGTAACCGAATCTTTTTCTCAGGAAAATGGCACCATGACCCAAACTTTTAAAGTTAAACGCCCCCAAGTTATGGATAAATATCAATCTTTGGTTAAGGAAATGTTTCCTGATTAGCCTGTCTGGAAGGATCAAATACTTAATCAGGAGTTCTTTTTCTGGTTTCTGGCTCAATTAATCAAAGCATAATTCCTCCAAAATAGGTTTTATGAGCTAAAACTAAAAAGATTAAAAATTCAGGGAAAGATCTGGTCAGATGAGAAAACAACCTGTAATCTTTAAGCTGCATGCTAAATTAAGACTTAATTAGGAGCCAAAATCATGGATTATTCCAACACCAGTCTGCTATTAAAACGTCCAGTAACCGTTAAAGCGATTGTCACGGCTCAGTGGAAAGAAGAAGTAACCCAGCAATTGCAAAAACAAGTTGCTCAATTGGATCAACAGATGCAACAGCTAGAAATGCAGGGCAAAAGAACTATTGAAGAGATTACCAAGCAAGCAGGAGCAGCTAATCCACAAGTGCAAAAACAAGCGGAAAACATTCAGGGACAAGTGAACCAAAAAAAAGCAGAAATGCTGGAGAAAAAAAACCAGTTTCTTCAGCAATTGCAGCAGATTCAGCTTTTAGAACTAGATCAAGAAGTGGTGCAGGCACAGATGGAAAGCTTCTTTCGTCTGGAACAGGGAGATAACCTGGTCAACAAATTGAATGTGGAAGTTGTGTTGCGGGATGGGGTAGTTGAAGAAATTCGCGGTGAAGTTTAAGATTATTAGCAAAACTTTACTTTGTAAAGCAGTTGTTAAAGTGGGATCATCAGAAAATATAAACCTTCTTAAACATTGTTGTGATTAGCAAACGATACCCTGAAAATTAGAAATATAAGAAGTTCGTATGTATTGAGGGAGCAAGTTGAACAATAAAGCGATCGCCAATCGCCCTGCTAAAGTTATTTGCTTGGGGGAAATATTATTTGATTGTCTTGCTGACGAATTAGGCAAATCTGTATCGGAAGTTACATCCTGGACTTCTTATCCAGGGGGTGCCCCTGCTAACGTTGCCTGTGCTCTAACCAAATTAGGTACTTCCGCCGCCTTTATTGGCTGTGTTGGTCAAGATGAACCTGGTAAGGAATTGGTTTTACTCCTGGAGTCCATTGGCGTTGATGTATCTGGGGTTCAATCTACCGACCAAGCCCCCACTAGACAAGTTTATGTCACCCGTACCCTAGAGGGCGATCGCACTTTTGCTGGCTTTGGGACACAACCTGCGGATCGCTTTGCTGATGCTTATTTGCAAGGGGATCTGCTCCCAGCTAAATTATTTTTGGAAGCAGAGTATTTAGTCATTGGCACTCTTGAGTTAGCTTACCCCCACAGTCGAGCTGCGGTTTTTCGTGCGTTGAAATTAGCAGAAGAATATCATTTAAAAATTATTCTCGATGTTAATTGGCGATCTATGTTTTGGTTGGATGAACAAGAGGCTTTACCCTTAATTAAACAGCTTTGGCACTACGTGGACTTTCTGAAGTTGGCAGAGGAAGAGGCGCAGTGGTTATTTGAGACTGCCGATGCTGGAGCGATTTTTTATCAGCTGGCTTCTGTGGAGGGAGTGTTAGTGAGTAACGGGGCTGCTCAGGTAAGTTATTGTCTGAGTGAAAACGAAGGTCGAGTGAGTCCTTTTTCCGTAAAAGTCCAGGATACAACTGGTGCAGGAGATGCCTTTTTGGCTGGTTTTATTCATCAACTATGCCAACAGGGAATACAAGATTTAGCTGATCCACAAGTAGCTCAAAATACAGTTAAATATGCCTGTGCGGTAGGTGGTTTAACCACCACTGCCTTGGGAGCGATCGCTCCTCAACCCAGTCCCAAATTAGTTCAAGAGTTACTGGAAAAATTCTAAAGATCTAATATCTAAATATCTAAATAAAGATTAAATCGCACCTACCCCAGTTTCCTTGGTTCTAATTCTGATGGTTTCATCAATATTGGAGACAAAAATTTTGCCATCACCAATTGCTCCTGTGCGAGCCGAGAGAGAGATTTGTTGTACCACTAAATCTACTAGTTCATCGGCAATGATGGCTTCCAGTCTGATTTTAGTCGTAAAATCAATTTTATACTCAGCACCTCGGTAATGACTCACCATCCCTTTCTTGTGACCAAAGGATTTGACTTCTGAGATAGTCATGCCAATTACCCCCGCTGAGATTAAGCTTGATTTGACATCATCCAGTTTATGAGCATGAATAATCGCTTCAATTTTCTTCAAGTACACACCTCAAAAATTTCACAGATCTAATCATAAATGGGAATAGAAATAGAACGCAAATATCTAGTTAAAAAATCCGTCTGGCGATCGCATAAGGAATTACTGGAAAATCAATCACCAGATTTCGGAGTCAAGTATTGTCAAGGATATATACCCACTACTAATGCTACAACGGTAAGAATCAGAATTATTGGCGAGCAAGGTTATCTCACCATCAAAAGTCAAACGGTGGGACATACTCGGGCTGAATTTGAATATCCAATTCCTGTGAATGATGCTCAAGAGATGTTGAATAATCTTTGTCTAAAACCATTGATTGAAAAAATTAGATACAAAATTCAGATCGATAATTTAGTTTGGGAAGTTGATGAATTTCTGGGAGAAAATCGAGGCTTAATTATTGCCGAAATAGAATTGGAAAATGAAGATCAATCTTTTGAGCTTCCTAACTGGATCGAACGAGAAGTCAATGAGCAAAAATACTTTAATTCTTACTTAGTAAAACACCCCTACAGTCAATGGGAAGAATCTCAAAACTAATATGAAATCTATAAATGGAAGATTTGGGGACTTAAGGAATGGGGGACTTAGGGACTTGGGGACTTAGGGACTTAGGGACTTGGGGACTTGGGGACTATCCAGCTAACTTATTCAATAACTCAGCTTCACTAAGCTGTTGCACCCCTAGTTTTTCAGCTTTGGCTAATTTTGAGCCTGGATTTTCTCCCAAAAGCAGATAGTCGGTCTTCTGGCTCAAGCTACTGGTAACTTTGCCTCCTGCCTGTTCGATGAGTTTTTTGGCTTCATCTCGTTTGAGGCTGGGGAGGGTGCCAGTGAGCACAAAAGTTTTACCTGAGAAAACCTGAGGTTTCTGGTCATTGTTTACATCAGCATTGTTCTTGACTGAGTAAAACTGTAGCCCAACTCCTTGTAACTGTTGGATTAAGGCTTGGTTAGCGGGGATTCGCACCCACTCGAAAACGGACTGAGCAATTTCTTCCCCAATACCGTAAATCCCCTCGATCGCTTCAAAAGAGGCTTGAGATAATTCTTCAATGGTCGAAAAACTTTCCGTCAGAATCTTAGCGTTAACATTACCGACGTAACGAATACCCAAACCGTATAACAGTCGATCATAGGTTTGTTGTTTCGACTCGGAGATCGCCTTGATTAAATTCTCAGCAGATTTTGTCCCCATCCGTTCGAGGCTAGCTATCTGCTCAATAGTCAGAGTATATAAGTCGGCAACTGAATGAATCAGGTTATTTTGAATTAATAAAATCGCAATTTTTTCACCTAAACCGCGAATATCCAAAGCATCACGGGAAGCCCAGTGAATAATACTCCCCCGTAAAATTGCCGGACAAGCCCGATTGACACAGCGGGTAACGGCTTCTGCTTCAGGTCTTACCAAAAGAGAATCGCACTCAGGACAAGTATGAGGCATTTGGTAGGGAACAGTCCCCGGGGGGCGCAGATCTGCTAGAACCCTCACTACTTCAGGAATAATCTCCCCTGCCTTGCGAATAATTACCGTATCCCCCAGACGAATATCTAGTTCTGCAATGCGATCGCGATTATGCAGAGTTGCCCGTTGGACTGTAGTTCCTGCTAACTGCACCGGCTCCATCACGGCCATGGGGGTAACTGCTCCTGTCCGCCCCACATTGACGATAATATCTTTAACGACGGTTGGGGTTTCCTCCGCTGGATATTTGAGAGCGATCGCCCAACGGGGAAATTTTTGCGTAAATCCTAACCGTTTCTGTAGTTGATAGTCGTTGATTTTTACTACCACCCCATCTGTCATATAGGATAAGGTCTTTCTGCGAGAATTCCACTCATTAAAGTAGGCTTGTACCTCTGCCAAAGAATTACATAATTGACGATGGGGATTAACTAAAAAACCCAGGTTCTGAAGTAGCTCCAAAGATGACCACTGGGAGTTAACATCCTGATTTTCCCCCTGGAGAGTATAGGCAAAAAAATTCAGTTTACGTTGGGCAACAATTTGGGAGTCGAGCTGTCGTAGGGTTCCCGCTGCGGCATTACGAGGATTGGCAAAAACGGCTTCTCCTAACTTAGTGCGTTCTTGATTAATGGTCTCAAAGACATCTAGGGGTAAAAAAGCTTCTCCCCTAACTTCCACTCTGGCGGGGGGATTTTTCAGGTTTAACTTGAGGGGAATGGTGCGGATGGTCTTCACATTTTGCGTGATTTCTTCCCCCATCACCCCATCGCCACGGGTGGCACCTCTGACTAACATACCGTTTTCATAGGTGAGGGCGATCGCATTCCCATCAATTTTCAGCTCACATACATAATTAAACTCTGGTAGTTCTGCTAGCTGCTTTTGCCAACGAGTTTCCCATTTAGTCAACTCCCGATCATTAAAAGCATTTTCCAAACTATACAGCGGAATATTATGTTTGACGGCAGTGAACTTGGTGGCGGGGCGATCGCCCACCCGTTGGGTCGGACTATCCGCAGTAATCAAGGCTGGATATTTACTTTCTAAATCCTGTAGCTGTCGATATAGTTGGTCATAAACTCCATCTTCCATCAGGGGATTATCCATCACATAATAGGCATATCCCGCTGCTTGTAACTGCTCTCTTAGTTGAGCAACTTTTTGTTTAATTTCTGGAGTTACATTCATGGTGTTGAGGATCGATGGAGTCTAAAAATAACCATTTTAAGTTTAAGACATCATTTCTGACCCTTATTCTGATTCTTTTTTTCTCAGGACAATCATCGGATATTGAAAATGCTTCACAAAGAAATTAGGAAACTTTTCTTCCAGCTGGTACAAGAGTGAAAATATTTTTTCTCCCAACCAATTGTCGGGAATTAAGATTTTTTGATGGGGGGCAAAAAATGAACGCCAAGGGAAAATCTCTACCTTCGCTTTATCCTGAAACTGATCCCACCAGTTAAGGGGGTGAGCATGGGCATATAGTTTAGTTGCTTCCTTGTCAGCAGTCTTACTACTCAACTTTTTCCATTCTTGCTTTAGCTTCCGTAAAGGGGAAACAAAATACTCAACTAAAGTATTAGGATTGCGATAGACAATGATGACTGGCTGACCTGGTTTAGTGACTGTCAGTAATTTTCTGACCGCTTCTGATTGCTTTTCCTTGTCCATGTGATAAATAGTATGAAGACTAATGGCACAATCGAAAAGATTTTGTTCCAATTCCAGATCAAAGAAACTACCATGTAAAAACACCCCTTGATCACCAATTTTTCGTTTGGCATCAGCTAAAGCTTTGGTGGATAAATCCACACAATATCTTTTTTGGAAATTTTGCGAATAGTCTAAATACTCTTGGTAGGGAATAGGGCCAGATGCCATATCTAGCATTTTGTCTCCCTGAGCAGGAATATGTCTGGCGACTCTCAATCGACATTTATCGTTATATTCTTGAGCTAACTCTCGTAAATCTTCAAATCTTTTAGTATCTTCGTATATTTCGGCTTCTGATTCCCAACCAACGGAATTATAGAAATCTGATATATTTTTTTCTGCACTATTGATCATAGAATCTACGGTTACTTAAATTAACAAATTTGCAATTCACAAGCCCATTATAAAATACGTGTCAATCTCCAAAAATTTTACTCCAAACACACCTTCCAACTATCTAGTTCTCAAATATCAATTATGATGATTCCCAAAACGGCAGCTCACGGTTTGGCAGTGGGTTCTTTACGTAAGGTTCACCACATTGCTCTCAACGTCAAAAATATGGAGGCATCCCAACATTTTTATGGTCATGTTTTGGGGTTACACCAGTTAACAGGGGACGAAATTCCGGCAACTTTAGTTGAGTTGGTGGCAGCAGGAAAAGTCTCTAATTTTCAAACTCCTGACGGCATTATTCTAGATTTATTTGCCGAGCCTGATTTATCACCTCCTAATCCTGACCCCGCCCAACAGTTTACCCGCGCTAATCATCTAGCCTTTGATATTGAACCTCAACTATTTGATCAAGCGATCGCCATTTTGAAACAGCTGCAAATTCCTGTGGCGATCGATGTGGTGACTCGTCAGACTGGTCGAGGGTTTTATATTTACGACCCTGATGGTTTCATCGTGGAAATTCGCTGTGATCCCCTAGGTGATCCCCTAAAATAATAGCAACTTATCGGCCCACCTCTCCCGAAGCTAAAGCGGGAAATCTAACTAGGTAAAAAGGTGCTTTAAAAGCATTTTCTCCATTATTCAGCGGGGGAGAATTCTGTAATTGGCTGACGGTAACATAAATATAATCATCAGAGCTAAACGCCATGCCATCAGTCCAACTGAGGAGCTTTTTATCTTGATATAGGGTTTGATATGTCCCCGTAGCATCTACCACCCCGATCGCATGATCCGAAATAGAGGTGATATATACATTCCCCGCACCATCAACGGTGATACCGTCACAGATGGGCTTGTCGCCATAGCGTTCCACTCGACGGGAGAGTTCTTCAGGAGCAAGGGCAGGATCTAATAAATCTGCGGTGGCAATGCGATACAAAGAAGTACCACTCATGGGGGCATAGTAAACCCATTCATTATTGGGATCGACGGTAATGGGATTGGCGCCAATTTGCGCGGGCTTACCTGCCAAGTTAATCACCCGTTCATCAATGATCAAAGGTATATCTTCCGGACGAGTGGAAACATCTCCTTCTAACACTCTGCGGGAAAATCCTGTGGTGAGATCGACGACGATTAAAGCGGAATTATTCCCCCCCGCAGTATCCGTCAGGTAAATCGCATTATGGTCTAAATCCACCGCCAAATCATTTAAAAAAGAGTCTTCGGGAATAATCGGCTGAGGCAGATAAATTATTTGATAGAGTTGATTATTTTCCGTATCCCAACCGACAATTTTTCCTGGTTGTCCTTTACCCTCGCTGCGATCGAGCATCCAGACCACCCCATTTTCATCGGCTCTCACCCCCAAAACTGAATTTAAACCGATACCTTTACCTTTTTCCTCTGGTTGATTGCTCCAGGCTTGATTAGGAAAAGGCACCACACTATTATCCGCCAACAATTCTACGACCCGCAGGGGAGCACCATAAAATTGATGCTGACTCATGATTATTCTGCCTGTGGGGGTGACGGCAATATTCCCTGGGGGATGCTCGACCGGAAATTCCGCAACTATTTCTAACTCGTCGATTAATTCATCCGTTTGAGCAACTACTGGTGGATGAACAGCAAAAGACAGCCAGATAACCAACGCTGCCACCGACAACGCGGACAATAAGTAGGCGATAAAACTAAATAAACGACGACGGGAAATCTTACCTTGATAGTTGTTCATAATAGCTATTTCTACTTCGGAGAACTAGGGCAATAAGTAAGTGATTGAGATGATTGAAGGAACATTATTGGCTAGTTTTTGTAAATTTTTGACAAGCTGCTAATAAATCTTGATGTAGTTGAGGAGTGTTAGCGACGATCGCGCCCTCATAACTATAGTTTTTACAGGTATGTAAAGGAGGCAAAGGTAAACCGTCTAAGCTGGTAACGATGCAACCATGCTCTTGCGCCATAAAAGCGAGGGCGGCACTGTCAATAAATTTTCCTCGCTGGGTAATCCAGCCGCTTAAATCTCCTGTGAAAATCCCATTGTAGTTGGGCAACTTGACCTGAGCAGAATAACAATTCTCGATATCAATCACCTGGTATTTATCTTCTAACAGGGGTTTTAAATGCGCCATTCCCCAACCTAAAAGGATTGTAGCGACAGAAGTAGTAATCTTTAAGGGGACGCAATCAGCTAAGTTTTGCTGAAGATTTCCGCGATATACTCCTTGATTTTTGATGGTGTAGTAATAACAATCTTGACCAGGGGAAATGGCAATTACTGCCTCATAGCTATCAGGATTTAAGATACTGAGAATAATCTGATAATTATCGAAACCGTCCAGGTAGTATTGGGTGCCATCAATGGGATCTAAGGTAATCAAATAGTTATTTGTCCTTAATTCCGTTGAGTCAAAATATTTGGTATTGCGGGATTGGGCGTATTCTTCCCCATAAAAAGCTAGATCGGGATAGGTTCCCAGCAGCGCCACTTCCACCATGGTTTGAATGGACAGATCCGCATCGGTTAAAGCCGCCGATAAGACATTATTGCCCGCCTCTTTGGCTGGGAGAGAAACAATTCTCGCTTGGATCTGCTGCGCGTACCCCGCCGCTACTCTTAAATGGGGCAGCAAGGTTTGTAGTATTTCTCGCGGGAGAGAGGGAGCTGACATAGCAAGACAGTATTTCAGAACTATCTAAAGTTATACCTGAAATACGATGTACATTTGGTTTAAATTTATTTATCTTGTATTTATTTTGCTTATCTCGGACTTATTCTAAGCGGATGAGGGGAATCGAACCCCTAGCTTTAGCTTGGAAGGCTAAGGTATTACCACTATACGACATCCGCAGGTAATAACATTTTAGAAGCAGAACTTAATATAGCATACTAATTTGGCTTTATGTCAAACTTTTTTTGAGTTTCGTCCAAGTTAGTACAGTTCTCCGCTCCTATGTCTACTTATTTGGTCTGAATCTTCAAGGATTGTTAGCAAAAATTACGTTAGTTATAGCAAAAAGCTTAAAAATTTTTTATTGAAGTGTGATCGTAGTAAGCTAATTGAATTGGCTTAAGTATTCTTGTATGAAGCAAGGAGTACTACGGGATGGCGATCGCCTGAATAAAAAACATTCTATGAATAATTACAAATTGAAATCATGGTCTAGATTCCATAGACTATCAACGACCGCCCTGGTAACTGCTGTAACATTGCTAGGGGTAAGTAAAGTATCTGCCCAAGTCAACACCAAGCAGATTTTATATTTAGCCCAAGCTCCTAATTTACCTTCAGGAGTTAATAATGTGGATCGGTTGCCAGCGGCACCTTTGCCGGAAGTAGAGCAAAAACCTTCGGTGAGCCCTTTGCCGCCCGTTGAGGAGTTTTTAGACACCTTGCCCAATCAGACCCCAGAGGGTAAAACACCCGAATCGGCAGTGAAATTCAAGGTTGAAAAATTTAAACTTGAAGGGAACACGGTCTTGAAAGAGGCGGATGTAGACCGCATTTTTCGTAAATATCGCGATCGCCAAATTGGCTTTGCTGATTTATTAGAACTAGAAACCGAGTTAACCAAGCTTTATACTGCCAAAGGATATGTCAATTCTGGCGTAGTCTTGCCGATTCAGGATATTAATCAAAGGGTGATCACTTTCCAGGCGGTGGAAGGAATCATTGAAACCATCAATGTTCAGGTGGATGGTCGCTTAAAAGAAAGTTATGTTCGTTCTCGCTTGGCTAGAGGGGCGGGACAGCCTTTGAATATTAGTCAGTTGCAGGAAGCCTTGCAGCTGTTGCAGCTTAATCCCCTAATTGAGAATCTCAATGCGGAGTTATCGGTGGCGGGGAGTCGCGATCGCTGGGCGCTGGATGTAGCTGTCAACCAGGGAGATCCCTTTGACGCAATGTTGTTTATGAATAATAATCGTACCCCCAGTGTAGGTAGTTTTCAGCGAGGAGTGGAGCTAACTCATCGTAATGTTTTAGGCTATTCCGACCGCTTGAATTTTGCCTTTAAAAATACTGACGGTAGTAACGACTTTGATACCAATTATACGATCCCGGTTAATTCCCTAGATGGAACAGTGGGCTTACGTTATCGCTTCGTGGATAGCAATATCATTGAAGGAAATTTTGAGGATGTCGATATTGAGTCCCAGACGGACGAACTGGAGTTGACCCTTCGACAGCCAATTTTGCGCCGGGCAGATGGCAACTCCACTCAAGAGTTAGCTTTAGGTTTAGAACTCTCCCGCCAAACTAATGAAGTTACCTTGGGAGATCAGCCTTTTCCCCAACTGTCTCCTGGAGCTGATGAGAATGGAGAAACCAAAATTTCGGCGATCCGTTTCTTCCAAGATTGGACAAAAAGAACTCGTAAAGACGTTTTAGCGGCGCGATCGCAACTAAGTGCCGGGGTAGATCTATTTGATGCCACGGTCAACGACGACGCCCCCGATGGCAAGTTTGTCGCTTGGCGAGGACAAGTACAGTGGTTGAGACAACTTAAATCCAGTTCCAATATAAATCTTTTGTTACGGTCTGATATCCAGCTTTCCACCGACGATCTAGTTTCTTTAGAGAGATTCAGTTTAGGAGGAGTGGATACGGTGCGGGGATATCGTCAAGATGCCTTACTGGGAGATAGCGGCATCCTGACCTCGGCAGAGGTAAGAATTCCCTTTTATCGTTGGAGTGAGAATCAAAGTAGTCTTTCGGCGGTTCCTTTTGTCGATTTTGGTACTACTTGGAGCAATTCCGATGATGAGAGTCAAGAAAAAGACACCGTGGCATCCTTAGGATTAGGGCTGAGGTTAGATATCTTCGACACGCTGAATGCACGGCTAGATTATGGAATTCCTTTGATTGAGGTCAAGGATAATGACGACACCCTACAAGAGAAAGGGATCTACTTTTCTTTGGAATATCTCCCATTTTAGATTTTTTTAGAGTTATTTATTTAGGTTACTTCCAAGGCAGCAAATTACCATCATGAGCAATATATCTAGATTATTGAGCAAATTATTGACCAAGCTAAGGTTACTGACACGGCTATGCAGCGAGCTAGTCCCATGGAGAATTTTCAAAATTTTCCAGCTTCTTCATTGGGGTCGCCAAACTGCCCTCAGCTTCGTGTTGTTGGTGGGCATGGGCATTACTCTCACTGTGGTTTTACCCGTGTATTCTGAAGATTCCCCGTCGCCAACCAAACTGACTCAACAGGGCAAAGAACTCTATGCCACAGGTAGACTTGACCAGGCAATTGCCACGTGGCAAAAGGCTGCCGCAGCCTATACCGCAGTAGGTAATGACCAGGGTAGTCGAGACAGCTATCTCAATGCAGCAACGGCACAACAAGCCTTGGGGCTTTACGCTCGCTCTTGTGATAGTTTATTGTCTGCTTTTAACATCCCCGAGAAAACTAGCTGTGAAGAAATCATTGAAAATGCTCAAGTAATTGAACCGCAATTAGATGGGGTTGAACCTTTGAACCCCAAAGCAAAATCAAAATTACTCCCTGCGATCGCGGCGATTAATCAACAGCCAGAAGAACAAGACAAAGTTCAAGGACTATTACGTTTTGGGGACTTTCTCCGTGCCAGTGGTTATCCACGGGTAGCAACGCAGGCATTGGAATTGAGTTTAGCCAGCAGTGAAAAGCTAGAGGATTCCCAGCAAAAAACTGCCACCTTACTTAGTTTGGGGAATGCTCACCGAGAGATTGCCCGCCAAAAGCAAAATCAATTTTCCACTCAAACCATCGTCTTGGATGTGATTGCCAATAGTACAGGGGACGCGACGGCAGCATTAGAATCCTATCAACCAGCCTTGGGCTACTACCAGCAGGCGGCACAGATTACTCCTCGACAGCTAGACAGTTTTAAGGCAGACCTAAATCGTCTTAGTTTACTGTTAGATATACAAGAATTTTGGCAAGGGGCAATTAGGGATTTTAACCGTAACCTAAAATTTCTTGAAATTGACGACCCCGACTTTCTCCAGGAGATTACTGTCGGTTCAAAAACCCTCAAACAAGACCTAGATCAAGAACTAGAGTCATCAATTTCCCAGGCGATCGCCACCATTGAACCAGAAGTGATCAACCTCCCTCCAACCCGTGGGGGCATCTACGGCAGAATTAATTTAGCTCAAAGTCTGATGCGTCGAGGGAAACTAGACCGCCCAACAGCTCAGATCCTAGCTACTGCCATTAAACAAGCCCACCTCATCAAAAATGTGACGGCGGAAGCGGAAGCAATGGGTTACTTAGGTTCCCTTTATGAACAACAAGGACAATATCAATCGGCAAGACGCTTAACAGAAGGAGCGTTGCAATTAGCACCAACTGCCGAATATCCTGACATTGCCTATCGTTGGAATGCACAGTTAGGTAAAATCATCGCGGCACAAGGAGAACGGGAGCAAGCATTAACCGCTTATGAAAACTCCTTTAATACCATTAGAACCCTGCGAAGCGATTTAGCGACGACTCCTGTAGAACCAATTTTTCGTGAGTATATTAGTTTGCTGCTGCAAGAAGAACCCAGCACCCCGCAATTAGCTCGAGCGCGAGATGTTTTAGAATCCTTACAGGTGGCGACTCTCGATAACTTTTTCCGTGATCCTTGCTCAAAAATAGCCGAAAAACCCGTGGCGATCGATGATGTGGACTCCCAAGCAGCGGTCATCTACCCAATTTTGCTTCAAGACCGCTTAGAAGTAATCCTGACTCTACCAGGTAAACCCCTGCGCCACTATACGACCCAAAACCTCACCCAGGAAAAAGTAGACAACACCATTCAGCAACTCCGTCGTAATGCCCTGACGAATCCTGGTTTTGCTGAACAGATCCGTGGGGTGAGGGGAAATCCGCGATCGGCGATGCAAATTGCCCAGCTCAAAACAGATCAGGAAAAATCACTACAGCAAGACATTTTGCCCCTAGCTTCAGAAATCTATAGCTGGTTGGTGGAGCCGGCAGAAGCAGAACTCAAAGCCAACAAGGTGAAAACCCTGGTGTTTGTCTTGGATGGTTCTTTGCGGAACATTCCCATGGCACTACTCTATGACCAGAAAGAGCAGAAATATCTAATTCAGAAAGATTATGATATTGCCCTGAGTTCAGGTTTACAGCTAACTGCTCCCAGACCTCTCAAAAGGCAGCCCATTAAAGTGCTAGCGGCAGGAGTGACCAGCAATTTTCCTGCCTATCGTTTTCCGCCAATTCCCAAGGTAGAAGATGAACTCAACACTATCAAGAGAATTTTTGTCAATTCTGAGATCTTACTCAACCAACAGTTCACTAAAGCCACCTTAGAGCAGAAGCTCCAGGAATCAGATTTTCCTGTAGTTCATTTAGCGACCCACGGTCAATTTGGTTCCACCGCCGAACAAACCTTTATCCTCAGTGGGACAAATCAGGGAGATCCCTTAATCAATGTCAATCAGTTTGATAATTTACTGCGATCAGGTAGTCTTAAGCGCACTCAACCAATTGAACTACTGGTGCTCAGTGCCTGTAATACTGCGGAAGGGGATAGTCAGGCAATTCTTGGTTTAGCAGGGGTGGCGGTTAGAGCTGGTGCTCGTAGTACCCTAGCAACGCTCTGGAGTGCCGATGATGAAGCTACGGCGAACCTGATGGGTAAGTTTTATACTAATTTGTCTCAGAATGCTCAAATTAGTAAAGCTAGCGCTTTGCGTCAGGCGCAGTTAGACCTATTGGCGGAAGAGGATTCTCAATATCGTCATCCTTTCTATTGGGCTCCTTTTGTACTGGTGGGTAATTGGCTGTAGTTAAGCTATAAGCTATAAGCTGATGGGTGGGGAAGTAGGGAAGTAGGGAAGTAGGGAAGATTGATTCCCCAAATCTCCAAATCTCCAAATCTCCAAATCCCCAAATCCCCAAATCCCCAAATCCCCAAATCCCAAGTCCCCAAAATAATGGCGGATTATTTTCGAGAAGCAGATTACAATTACCCGAATAGACTTGATCGAGAATTGGTGTATCACAGGAGATAATTCATGGCGGTTCAACTTCAACAGGCAGTTACGGTAGGCAAGTACTTGGTTACTCAACGTTTACTAGGACGCAAGCGTTTTCCTTTAGTTTTGATGTTAGAACCTTTGTTTCGCTGTAATTTAGCCTGTTCTGGCTGTGGTAAGATTCAGCATCCAACGGAAATATTGCAGCAAAACCTAACTCCAGAACAGTGTTTTGCCGCAGTGGAGGAATGTGGTGCGCCAGTGGTTTCTATCCCAGGCGGGGAGCCTCTGTTACATCCCCAGATTGAGCAAATTGTGGCAGGATTGGTACAGCGTAAAAAGTTTGTCTATCTTTGTACCAATGGCATCTTACTGGAGAAAAGTCTCAGTAAGTTCCAGCCGTCTCCCTATCTGACTTTCAGCGTTCATCTTGACGGACTAAGGGAACAACATGACAAGTGCGTCGATCGCTCTGGGGTTTTTGATAAAGCGATCGCCGCCATTAAAGCAGCTAAACAGCAGGGATTTAGAGTCACCACCAATACAACCGTATTTGAGGGAGCAAATCCTCAAGAAATGCAGGAATTTTTTGATTTCTTAGCTACTCTTAATCTGGATGGCATGATGGTATCCCCTGGCTATGGCTACGAAAAAGCTCCCGACCAAGAAAACTTTTTACAGCGAGAGCAAACCAAAGCTTTATTTAGAGAGATTCTCTCTCCTTGGAAATCAGGGCAAAAAAAATGGAATTTCAATCACAATCCCCTATTTTTAGAATTTCTGATGGGAGATCAAGATTTTGACTGTACTCCCTGGGGCAGTCCTAGTTATAGCGTTTTAGGTTGGCAGAAACCATGCTATCTTTTGGATGAAGGGCATTATTCCAGTTACCAAGAACTGCTTGCCAAGACAGAGTGGAGCAACTACGGCAAAAATAGTGGCAATCCCCAATGTCAAGACTGTATGGTGCATTGTGGCCAATGTCAAGACTGTATGGTGCATTGTGGCTACGAACCCACCGCAGCTAATGCGGCTATGCAGCCCGAAAATATGGGTAAAGCGATCGGTGCTTTATTTGGTTGATTGTGTCGATTATTGATGCTGAGCCGATGCCAGATCAAGATCATCGGTGATTACTGCATCTGCTTCCATTTCCACCAGAATTTCTGGGGCAATTAGACGACGGACTTCGATCATACTAGTGGCGGGACGGATGTTGGCAAAAAATTCATGATGGGCAAAGCCCATCAGTTGCCAGCGATCAATATTAGTTATATAAATCCTGGTACGAACTACATCATCCAGACTCGCTCCTGCAAGATTTAAGGCAGTTTCAATGTTTTTGATAATTTGTTTGGTTTGGGTATAGGGATCGCCCAAGCCAACGATTTTTCCCTGTTCATTGGTGGCAGTAGTTCCTGAAACATGAATATAATTGTCAACTTTGACTGCTCTGGAATAGCCTACTACATCTTCCCAAGGCGACTTGCTGCTAATATTGATTCGTTTCACGGTTCTTTTGAGGTTTATTTAGATTTATTTAAAAACTTTTTATATTAGCTAAACTTTACTCTTTTTAAATCCCAAATCAATCCTGATTCTTGATTAATTTTGTTTAAACTATATTTTATATTTTGTTTAGAAGTTAACTCTGGGGTTAGAAGATTAAATCAACTTTGTAGTGGAAAGTTTTAAACTTATGATTATGTATTCCTGGTTTGTCCTCTCGTTAATATAAATTTGATTATGAATAACGTCAGCAAAAAATACAATAAAAAATATAATATTGTTACTTTCGGCTGCCAGATGAACAAAGCGGATTCTGAGCGCATGGCTGGGGTGTTGGAACATATGGGTTTTGAGTCTACCGAAGATCCCAATGGGGCAGACTTGATTCTTTACAATACCTGCACTATTCGCGACAACGCCGAGCAAAAAGTTTATTCCTATCTTGGAAGGCAAGCAAAACGCAAACACCAAGAGCCAGGTTTAACTCTAGTCGTGGCAGGATGCGTTGCCCAGCAAGAGGGGGAACAGCTATTGCGTCGTGTCCCTGAATTGGATTTAGTGATGGGACCTCAACATGCTAATCGTTTAGCAGACTTATTACAGCAAGTTTTTGATGGCAATCAGGTAGTTGCCACCGATCCGATGCAGATCTTAGAAGATATCACTAAGCCCCGTCGGGATAGTGATGTCACAGCCTGGGTAAATATCATCTATGGTTGCAATGAACGCTGTAGCTACTGTGTGGTGCCCAATGTGCGAGGAGTGGAGCAATCTCGGACTCCTGAAGCGATTAGGGCGGAAATCGAATCATTGAGCAAGCAAGGTTACAAAGAAATTACCCTGTTGGGACAAAATATTGATGCTTATGGTCGAGATTTACCAGGTATCACCCCGGAAGGAAGACATCAGCATACTTTGACGGATCTCCTCTACTATGTCCATAATATTCCTGGGATCGATCGCCTGAGATTTTCAACTAGCCATCCTCGCTACTTTACCGAAAGGCTAATTAAAGCTTGTCAAGAATTACCTAATGTCTGTGAACACTTTCATATTCCTTTTCAGTCGGGGGATAATGATATTCTCCAAGGGATGAAGCGGGGTTACACCCACGAAAAATATCGTCAGATCATTGCCACTATCAGAAAATACATGCCTAATGCCTCCATCACCGCTGATGCCATTGTGGGCTTTCCTGGGGAGACAGAAGCACAGTTTCAGAATACCCTGAAGCTGATCGAAGATCTGGAATTCGATCTCGTTAATACCGCTGCCTATTCCCCTCGTCCTGGTACACCTGCTGCCTTGTGGGATAATCAATTGAGTGAAGAAGAAAAAAGCGATCGCCTCCAGCGTTTAAACCGTCTAGTATCTGTCACTGCCGAGGCTCGTTCTCAGCGTTACTTAGGACAATCAGTAGAGGTCTTAGTAGAAGCCCAAAATACCAAAGTGCCTACTCAACTATTGGGTCGCACCAGAACTAATCGTTTAACCTTCTTCCCTGGCAAGATTGAAGAATTAAAGGGCAAAACAGTTAAGGTAAAAATTCAGGAGGCTCGTGCTTTTAGTATCACGGGAGAATTAATTGAGGTACTTAATTAACTAAGATACTTAAGAGTGAACATAAGCAGTAATCAAAACCATGAATCAATCAACCATCAGCAACGAACAGCACAAGCAAAAAATGCAGCGTCGTCAGGAGGTGCAGCAACAGCGTCTAGCGGAGAAAATCGATCAAAAGGGTCTCATTATCGTGAATACGGGCAATGGCAAAGGGAAAACTACCGCTGCTCTGGGAATGGTTATGCGATCGCTAGGACATGGCTACAAAGTGGCGATCGTGCAGTTTATTAAGGGGGCTTGGGAACCAGCGGAAAAGGCAGTACTTAATAAGTGGTCAGACCAACTAGAGTTTCATGCCATGGGAGAAGGATTTACCTGGGATACCCAAGATCGGGAACGGGATATTGAAAAAGCAACTGCCGCTTGGACAACCAGTTTAGAATACATTTTGAATCCTGAATATCGCTTAGTCTTGCTTGATGAGATTAATATCGCCCTAAAACTAGGTTATTTAGACGTGGAGACAGTGATTGCCGGTTTAGCTCGTAAACCCGAAGATTCTCATGTAATATTGAGGTGCTCCAGAACAATTAATTGCGATCGCCGATTTGGTCACAGAAATGTCTTTGGTGAAACATCCTTTTCGGGAACAGGGAGTCAAAGCCCAACCAGGCATTGAATTTTAGGTTACTGTTCAATAGTTGATAATTATTGATAATTAATTAATGAGTAGTACAACCTCGAATAAGGGAATCAGCTTTATTTTTGGCGGGGCAAGTCGTAGTTCACTTATTAAAAGGCAAAATACATCGTCAAAATACCACAGAGCAAATGAAGATTGTGGGGCCAGATTCTCTAATGATTGCCCTAGTGACAGCAACTTTTGTGGGTATGGTTTTTACGATCCAAGTTGCCCGTGAGTTTCTTAATTTTGGGGCAGTACAAGCCATTGGGGGAGTTTTGGCTCTGGCTCTGAGTCGGGAATTAGCTCCTGTACTCACCGCCGTGGTGCTAGCGGCTAGGGTAGGCTCGGCATTTGCGGCAGAAATTGGCACCATGAAAGTTACTGAACAAATAGATGCTCTTTATGTCTTAAAAAGTGACCCCATTGATTATTTGGTAATTCCTCGCCTGATTGCCTGTTGTGCCATGCTGCCGGTTTTAACCATCATGTCGTTGGCTATGGGTCTAATTGGCGGAGTTTTCGTGGCTGAGCTATTTTACGGCATTTCTCAGGTAGTCTTTATTGACTCCATTCAATCTTTTCTCCAACTTTGGGATATGGTTAGCGCCCTCATTAAAGCAGTCATATTTGGGGGCATCATTGCCATTATTGGCTGTAGCTGGGGTTTGACTACTAGTGGTGGAGCCAAAGGTGTGGGAGAATCTACCACCACCGCCGTAGTTATGGCGTTGATTGCAATTTTTATCACCAACTTTTTTCTCTCTTGGATTATGTTCCAAGGTTTAGGTCGTCAGTTTTTGAACTAATAATCTTCTCTCTGTCTACTGCAACACGAGTAAATAGGAACTAGCCTACCTGAGTTAGAATAAGGCTCGTTGTAAAATGCTCATTGTAAAATTAGGACTAATAATCAATTTTGTTCAGACCCGTCACTAAAATCAGACCATGACCACCAACCTAGAAGCAGAAAATTCCACTGAAATTATTGAACTTACTCCAGATTTTAAACTTCCTCTGGTGCTAATTTTCTTAGCCTTGGGGCTTTCTCGGGTGTCCTGGTGGCTAGGGGGAGCGATCGCTATTTTGGGTTTGTTCTTAACGATTCAAACCTGCTTAATCAGACTACAGTTTACTGCTCAAGAGCTAAATGTTCTGCGTACAGGAAAAGTGATTCGCAGTTTTCCCTACAGCGAATGGTTAAACTGGGAGATATTTTGGTCACCTATTCCCATCCTGTTCTATTTTAAAGAAGTCAATAGTATTCATTTTCTCCCAATTATTTTTAATTCTAAAACTTTGGCAGATTGTTTACAGAGGCATTATCCTCGTGAGCAAGAGCAAGTTTAACCATAAATCAGTTAATTTCTGTAGACAAATTATTTTAATCAGCTTGATATAGTTATGAACTCTGAAATCCCCTATAATCCTGAATCTGAAAACTCTGAAAACTCTGAAACCACGATCTTTGAGTCGTCTAAATCATCAGACACACCCCAAGATACACCACAAGATGATGGGTGGTCGTCAGAGTCGTCAGATCAGCGATCGCCTGGGGGCGATTTCCCCTCATCTCAGAACTTGGGGGAAGCCCAATCGCCAATTACTTCAGAGTCTGAAATCCTAGATAATACGGAAAATAACTCAGAAGACCTCGCAGAATTAGAGTTACCAGAGTCAGGCAACCTGGAAGAGACTCTAGAAGAACTTTTAGCCAGTCGCCCAGAAAGCAATTCAGAAAATAATTTAGAAAATAATTCGGCAAACATCTCAGAAAATAAAAATAGTGATCTGCTGGACGAGCAACCAAATTCCGCTGCTCAGGAATCCACCCCAGAAACAGAATTATTCGTCGATAGTTGGCTAGATGAATCCGTTCCCTCTCAAGGAGAGCATAGTGCAAATTCTGACCCCAAAGATGAAATTAATCAGTTAGAACAGCAAAAAGTCCAGCTACAGTCAGAAATCAGCGCCCTTAAAGCCTACAAAGAACAATTGCTGTTGCATCAGCTGCGAGAAGCCCAAGAAAATATGGGACGGATGATTGAGGAAGGTACCCAAGAATTAAGGGAACGCAAAACAGCTTTACGCATTGAAATTGAGAAATTAGAGCGTCGTCAGGAAAGACTGAACCAGGAAATGCGGAGTAACTTTGCTGGTTCTTCTAAAGAACTAGCCATTAGAGTTCAAGGTTTTAAAGAGTATTTGGTGGGCAGTCTCCAAGATTTAGCCACCGCTGCGGAAAAACTAGAATTAGTTCGGACAGGAGAAGCAACGCCGCGCAATCGAGAACGAGTTAGAAACTCTGAAGATCCCAGAAGAGGCATAAGAGAAGGTAGAGATCGCGATCGCATCGACACAACTAGAAACCCAAACAGAAATTCCCGCAGCAACGAGCCAGGTAGAGGAGATCGCCCTTCGGGCATGCTTCGCGATCGCAACGACCGCACCGAACGCTCTGAGCGCCCTGCCCCAGGACAATTTTCTGAACCGACTTTTGCCGATCAAAGCAGACGCATTTGTCAATTGTTGGATAAATACTGCAATAGTCCCGACTATTATGGTGCTCCCTGGCAGTTACGCCGAACTTTTGACCAAAGCCAAGCTAGAAAAGTTCAAGATTGGTTTTTCTCCCAAGGTGGTAGAGGGGCGATAGATAGTACCGGTAGTCGTTTACAAAATATTTTGGTGGCTTCGGCGACAATTTCTATTTTGCATAATCTATATCGCGATCGCACTCAAGTTTTAGTTCTCACCGATACCCCAGAAAACCTTGGAGAATGGCGTAAAGGATTAGAAGATTGTCTCGGCATTTCCCGTCGCGACTTTGGCACCAATAGCGGTGTGGTACTGTTTGATTCTCCTGATATTCTCGTGCAGCGCGCAGAACGTCTACTTGCCGATAAATTGCTACCCATAATTATCATCGATGAGACGGAAGAACAGTTAAACTTATCGGTATTAAAATTCCCGATCTGGCTAGCTTTTGCCTCCAATAATCGCTCAAAATCTTCTAACTATTTGTATTAAGGGAATTCTTGAGGACAACTATCAGTTTGGTTTAGGGCAAAAAGCCGTTAAACTGGTGCTAAACAATAAAAACAAAAAAATATTTAATCTGTTAATCAATTATGACTGCTAGTTTTGCCCTTAGTACCTTGCTGGTTTTGACTGCCTACCTTCTAGGATCAACTCCGACGGGATATTTGGTGGGTCGCTATACCCAAGGAATAGATATTCGTGACCATGGTTCCGGCTCAACAGGAGCCACTAATATTTTACGAACAGTGGGTAAACCTGCTGCGATATTTGTCCTGGCAGTTGATTTACTCAAAGGTTCTTTGGCTCTAGCTTTAGTTAATTTGGTTTACGCTTATTTTCCTGAGCTATTACCTGCTAATTGGCACTCTTGGCTCATTACAGGTGCGGCTCTAGGGGCAATTATTGGTCATAGCAAGTCTATTTGGCTGAACTTCACTGGTGGAAAATCCGTGGCGACCACCTTAGGAGTTTTACTGGTGATGAATCCCTTGGTGGCGTTGGGAACTTTGGCTAGTTTTGGCATCGTCTTAGGCATCTCCCGCATTGTTTCCCTCAGCTCTATTTGCGGGGCGATCGCCGTTAATATCCTGATGCTCGTCATGCATCAACCCGTGGCTTTTTCAGTTTTTGCGGCTGTGGCGGGTGGTTATGTAATTCTGCGTCACAAAACCAATATTCAGCGCTTAATGGCTGGCAATGAGCCAAAAATCGGTCAGGCACTATAAATCATTAAGTAGGTTTAAACGAGAAGTGTACCTTTTTACTTTTCCCCTGTCCCTTTTTCCAATCTAAGCTATTCCATTTTGCAACTCATCAAACTCACGTTAACCGATGGCAATGCGATCGCATCCTTCCATTTTTAGCTTTTAGCTCTTGATTTATAGGTTCTACTCAACTGCAAAGCGCTGTAAGAACACTACTCTAAAAGCGATGAAAAATGTAATGTTAAGCAATACGCAAACGATGATATAAACTGCGGTTTTCGCAAACTGATTCAAACATTGGATCGAGATGGATGGTTGTCTCGCCACTACCCAGAAATAAATACCCATCAGACTTTAACTGTCGCCGTACTTTACTTAAAATTTCTTGTTTAGTATCTGTGCCAAAATAAATCAGCACGTTTCT
>JBJOPG010000056.1:0-18283 GCA_046050865.1 Cyanobacteriota bacterium | reverse complement strand
ACTCAACCGCAAGACTTATTACCCTTTGCCGAAGCTGATTGGTCGCCATCAGTATTTGATGAAGCGATCGCTTTAGCCATCAGATTCTTTAAACTACCTATATATCAACACCTGCGCCAAACAGCCGTAGCTAAAGAACAACAGATTAGCTTTAAACTTGATCGCCTAACCTTTAATGGTGTCATCGATTTGGTCGGCAATGATTGGGTTTTAGACTACAAAAGCGATCGCACTATCCAACCCGAAGATCACCGTTTCCAACTTTGGGTTTATGCAGCAGCTTTAAATCATCCCAATGCTCATATTGTCTATCTTCGCCACGACAAGATCCATAGTTTTACACCAAGTCATTTATCAGAAATTGCAGACGAAGCCCATGCTTTAGCACAGAATATATATCAGGGTGACTTCATAGCTACCCCGACAATGGAAAAATGCGCCTATTGTCCCTACTTGGCTTTTTGTAACGACGCGATGATTTAAACTACTACTACTATTGGGGAATGGGATGATGAGATTTGAGCGTTATACTCAGTTAAGGAATCACTAGTGCGATCGCCTGGCTGAGTAGAGAGTAAATTAATACAATAAATGTAATGCTCGCCGAACATATTTTGTCCAAGATTCAGTTTCAGGCGGAAAATAAGGGCATACAGCATAATTTCACTATGAATAATTATTTAATAACAAACTCAGCGTACTACATAAGATTATGCTGGTGAGATAGTAGAATGGAGCGAAGCTTCAATCTTACAGCGCTTTGCAGTTGAGTAGAACCTATAAATCAAGAGCTAAGAGCTAAGAGCTAAGAGCTAAAAGCTAAAAGCTAAAAGCTAAAAGCTAAGAGCTAAGAGCTAAAAACTAGTTAATCAAAAACGTAGTCTATCCAATTGAAAACCGCTGTAATGTCGATTAACCGTATTTTTATAGACTAATGTTTAATTGTTTAAGTAATTTGTTTTCTATCGGAACAAGCGTTTTTAGTGTATTGCTGATTTATTGTAATTACGTTAACGCCGAGCCATTGAAGAACTTCAATAACTATCAAGATGATCTTGGACAAGTTACCAACGTCAAACAGTTAAAAGATATTGCCCCAAATGACTGGACTTATGAAGCCTTAAGCAGCCTAGTAGAACGCTATGGCTGTATCTCGGGGTTTCCTAATCAGACCTATCGAGGTAGCCAACCTCTAAGTCGTTACGAATTTGCAGCAGGATTAAATAGTTGTTTAAACCAGATTGAACGTCTAATTTCTAGCTCTAGGTCAGTATCAGTCGAAGATCGAGTAACTTTAGCCCGATTAAGCCAAGAATTTCTCCCAGAATTAGCGACTTTAAGAGTCAGAGTCGATGAACTCGAAAGCCGAACTGGGGTTTTAGAAGATAGTTCTTTTTCTACTACTACCAAACTAAATACAGAGGTTGTTAACTATATACTAGGAACATTTGGTGACCAGAAACCAGACGGTAGTGAGGTTGATGATGAACTAACCTTCAGCAGTCGGGTTCGGCTTAGTTTTGATAGTAGTTTTACAGGAGAAGATCTTTTAAGCGTCCGTTTACAAGGAGCAAATATTACCAGTCCTGTTGATTCTGGAGGCACTAATTCTTTAGCTCTCAACGAAGAAGGCAACAATGACAACAATGTCGAAATAGATCTCTTGTATTACACTTTTCCCATTACTGAGAAAATCTCAGCTTTAGTTGGGGCTGATGGTGTTTTAATTGATGATATTTTTGATGTTGCTCCAACTATGGGGGCAGCGTATGATAGTCTATCCCTCTTTAGTGCCTACAACAATCTAATTTACGATAATGGCAACCAAGAAGGAGCAGCTTTGGGTTTAAATATCGAAATTTTAGAATCGGTTAATTTGGATGTTGGCTACTGGGCAACTAACCCCACCGATCCTCAGCCTGGAAATGGTCTATTTAATGGTAATTATGCAACTGGGGCAAATTTAAATATTTCCCTTTTAAAAGAACGTTTAAATATTGCGTTAGCTTATCTTCGAGCCTATCAAGGGGCTGGAACGGAATATGATTTAGCTGGTTTTATCGGCACAGATGCAGCCACCGATCCTTTTGGAGACAGAGCTAATGCTGCAAATAATTATGGATTAGCTAGTAGTTTTCAGCTTTTAGAACAGCTGGCTGTGGGCGGTTATGCTGGTTATACTACTGCCTCCACCATTGATGATAATGCCGACGCTGATATCTTAAACTGGAGTGCTTACGTTACCTATAGTGATTTTTTAAAAGAAGGCTCAAGCTTCGTGGTTAGCTTTGGTCAGCCACCTACGTTAATTGATTCGACAGGAAACGCGATCGCAGATGATTCTGATACACCTTACTTATTAAACGTAGAGTATCAGTATAGCTTGAATGATTTTATTCAGTTGACCCCTGGAGGCTATGCTTTGTTTAACCCTAATGGTGATACCGATAACGAAACGATCTACGTCGGCACTTTAAGGACTATTTTTAGCTTTTGATAAATTTATACTTCAGGCAGGATAAATTATCCATAACGCAATTCTCATCGGTTGCTACGTTTATAGATGCAAGTGCAAGTTTCGCAAAAAACTCATCGCTTTTAACCTTTCTTGCGCACTTTGTGTATTATTTTATCTATTAACCGATGTCTGGACAAATAACTTATGAATAGCACTTCGCCAGCGAAAAAAAGCTTTAGGTTGCCGTTGCGTCTAATTTTAATTGTCCCATTTTTAGTACAAATTTTTGCTCTGGTGGGATTAACTGGATATTTATCTTTACGTAACGGGCAAAAAGCGGTCAACGATATGGCAAGTCAAATGCGTGCAAGTGCCACTAATCACATCGACCGGCATTTAGATTCTTATTTATCTATTCCTCCTAAACTTAATCAAATTAATCTACAAGCTGTTAGGTTAGGTCTACTTAAACTTGATGATTTTGAACAGACGGAAAAATACTTTTTGGCACAGATGCAACAATTTGATGTCGGCTATATAAATTACGGTAATAAAGAAGGAGAATTTATCGGTGTAGAAAGACTTGAAGACAATACTTTTGCCATTCATGAGGTTGTTAAACCAAATATCCTTGGTTTAACTAGTTATGCAACCAACTCTCAAGGTGAGCGTACTACTTCAGAATATGAAGCAGATAGTGGCGATACCCGAGAAGAAGGTTGGTATGCTGATGCAGCTAGAACTCTTCGTCCAGTTTGGAGTGAAATTTATCAATGGCAAGATAAACCAGAAATACTCTCAATTTCTTCTAGTTATCCAGTTTTTAATAGCAAAGAGATTTTTGTGGGTGTGATTGGCGTAGATCTAATTCTTTCTCAGATCGGCGATTTTCTCAACCAGATTTATATCAGCCCTTCAACTAGAATATACATAATCGAAAGAGATGGTTCTTTAGTGGCTGGTTCAGGAACAGACTTGCCATATCGTATGGCAGCAGGAAAACCGCAAAGAATTCAAACTGCTAACAGCTCTAATCCTATAGTTAAGGCAACTACTCTAAACCTATTGCGAAAATATCAGTCACTTGACAAGATTAATCAAGCCCTACAAACTGAATTTTTTCTCGATGGCGAGCGACAGTTTGTTCAAGTAACCCCTTGGCAAGATGAATTGGGTTTGGATTGGTTGATTGTAGTTACCATGCCAGAATCAGACTTTATGGCACAAATTAATGCGAATACTCGAACCACAATTATTTTGTGTGTAGGAGCTTTAGGCGTTGCAGTTATGTTAGGTTTGTATACCGCTCGCTGGATCACTCGACCAATTTATCTTTTAAGCGAAGCTTCCAAAGCGGTAGCTCGAGGGGAATTAGATCGACAAGTTGACATCAATGGCGCAAAAGAAATAGCTCTTTTATCTGCATCCTTCAATAAAATGGCACAAAAGCTCAAAAGCCAGTTTAATTTTCTTGAAAATGTCAATAAAGAATTAGAGCAAAGAGTACAACAGAGAACTATTGAGTTGCAAGCAGCAAAAGAGGCAGCAGAAATAGCCAATCAAACCAAAGATAAAATTTTGGCGAATATCAGTCAGGAGTTGCGTACTCCCCTCAAGGGAATTTTAGGTTATTCCCGAATTTCACAACGTAGTATTAGTCAGATTAAACTAGGTGAAATCGATAATTTTGATTGGAAAGAAATTAAATATAGTCAACTCAGTAATTTAAAAATTATTGAACAGAGTAGCAATCATGTATCTTCTCTAGTCAACGATATTTTAGATTTTACCAAAATCAAAGCTAATAAAATAGAGCTTAACTTTAAAGAGTTAAACTTTGCTGAATTTATGAACAGCATTATTGGCATCGTTAAAATCAGAGCCATGGAGAAAAATATCGACCTCGAATATCAGTCTCTAGGTAACTTACCTACTTATTTTTATGCTGATGAAAAGCGATTACGGCAAGTCTTGATTAATCTATTAGATAATTCACTCAAGTTTACCGATCGCGGTAAAGTAATTCTCAAAGCCAGTGCGATCGCCTATTCCTCAGCTAAATTTAATTCTCTGGCGAAACAGACTATTAGATTTGAAATTAAAGATACGGGTATTGGAATTGCTAGAGATGAAATCGCCAAAATCTTTCAGCCTTTTGAACAAGCTGGAAATAAAGAAAAACACAAAGGCAGTATTGGTTTGGGTTTAGCGATTAGCAAACAAATAATTCAGCTAATGAACAGCAGGCTTTATGTCAAAAGTAAACTTAATCAAGGTTCTACTTTCTATTTTGATATCACTTTTTTTGTTACGGAGATAGCTGTTAATAATCAGCCCATTAAAAATCGATCCAACTAGATTTACTGTTATAAGTTAGAAAAAAAAGCGGGACTTTTGGGTGTGGACGATATTCTACATTGTCGTTTATTATTGCTTGGATCATCAGCATAATTCATTTGAAATGGCACATACGATTTCATTCCAGAAATTTAAACGCATTTTACACAAAGCTCATTGTCAAAATCTTGGTAGTCAAAATCTTGGTAGTCAAAATTTTAATACTGTAGAAGCTTCTCGAACATCTCAGTATAAACGCAGAAAGTTTCTCAAAATGAGTGCTTTAGCTGGCAGTGCCGCGATCGCTACAACCGCAATTCCTTTAATCAGAGCAGCCGAAAGCCGAGCAACTCCACCAAAAATCGCTATTGTTGGCGGTGGTATAGCAGGTTTAAATGCTGCTTATCAGTTAAACAAAGCAGGGTTAAAAGCTACTGTCTATGAGGCTAAATCCCGTGTTGGTGGACGCATCCGTTCTGTTACGGGAGTAGCAGGAGCGGAATTAGTAACAGATTTAGGTGGTTCATTTATCAACACCAATCATGCAGACATGTTGGCATTGGTCAAAGAATTTAACTTGACCCTGTTTAACCGCGCTGAAGCTACGGAAAATTCACCGTTTCCCGCAGAAGGATATTTCTTTGATGGTAAATTGTATCCAGAAGCAGAAGTAGCTGAGAAATTGCGTCCTCTTGCCCGACAAATTGTTAATGATGCTGGTTTGTTGGAGCAGGATTATGAAAAATATGCCCCTATTTTCGATCGCCTTTCCGTAGCTCAATATTTAGCAAAGCACGCTGATAAAATTACTGAACCTTTTGTGAAAGCTCTACTAGAAAGTGCGCTACGGGCTGAATATGGTGCTGAACCCGAATCATCTTCAGCCTTGCAGCTACTTTTTATTCTTACTACTGTCGAACAAAACGAGGTTACAGTTGTTGGTGGCAGCGATGAAGCCTATGTAGTTCAGAATGGTAGTGGTAAAATCATTGAGTCTCTGGCAGCAGTATTTCCCGAGCGCATTAAAACTAACAAGCGTTTGCAAAAAATTATGCCCGATGGTGATGGTTATCGCTTACTTTTTAGCGATCGCTCAATCGTTGATGCAGATTATGTAATTATTGCTATTCCTGTTTCTATGCTACGTCATCTAGATTTCCAAGTTGAACTAGAACCTAAATTCAAAAGATTGATGCAAGAAATAAACCTGGGGAAAAACGACAAAGTAATTGCTGGTTTTGAAAATCGAGTTTGGCTACAAAAACAGGGATTTACGGAAACTGTTTGGTCTGATCTGGGTTTTGCTCAAGCTTGGGATGATACCCAGCGTCAATCAGAACGACAAAATGCTGCTTTGACTTTTTTCCTCGGCGGTAATGAGGTGAGCGCAAATCAGGCAAAATCTCTATCTACTCTTAAACAGGATTTTCTCGAACATTTTGAGCAAATTATTCCCCAGGCAAAATCAAGTGCAACAGGTAAGCTTTTTCGGACTAACTGGAGTCAAGATCCTCTAATTAAAGGAGGTTATACTAATTTTCAGCCTGGACAATATACGGAATTTAGTGAGTTTCGTTATATTGAATCAGAAGTTCTCCAAGAACGTCAAAAAGTTGCTTTTGGTAATCTTATTTTTGCAGGAGAGCATTTTAGTGATGAATTTTATGGCTATATGAACGGTGGCGCCCAAACTGGAAGGCTGGCAGCGGAAGTTATTACTTCAAAAATCAGTGTTGTCAATCAATAACTCAGAAAGCTTGACTAACTTGTAATTTACTCAATTTCAAGAACTAGTTAATCAGCAAAGTAGTTTATTCAGTTGAAAACTGCTGTAATTTACATCAGACTTATATATACAGTGATCGCCCTACCCTAAGCGATCGCTTTAGCCATCAGATTCTTTAAACTACCTGTATATCAACACCTGCGTCAGACAGCCGTAGCTAAAGAACAACAGATTAGCTTTAAACTCGATCGCCTAACCTTTAACGGTGTAATCGATTTAGTGGGTCATGATTGGGTCTTAGATTACAAGAGCGATCGCACTATCCAACCCGAAGATCACCGTTTCCAACTTTGGGTCTATGCAGCGGCTTTAAATCATCCTCAGGCCCATATTGTCTATCTCCGCCACGACAAGATCCACACTTTTACGAAAAGTCACTTAGAAGAGATTGCATCCGAAGCCCACGGTTTAGCGCAGAACATATCTCAGGGTAATTATATAGCTACCCCGACAATGGAAAAATGCGCCTACTGCCCTTACCTAGCTTTTTGTAACGACGCGACGATCCAATGTGAAGTACTTAAATATTTGCCACAAATGGAAGATAGGGATTTGGGGATTTGGGGAATCATTGATAAATTACCTTTATACTCCCTAACTCCCTACTTCCCCAAACCCTTCACTCTACGCAACGCCAGTTATTTAAATTAAAGTCCAGCCACTCGCGTCTAATAGCTGCAAATCAGTATCGCTGACATTGCCGATTTCTCCTGGCGCGAAAGTCGGATCCATAATACCAATACCTAGACTGTCTTTCCAATGAGATGCTTGCTCACCATCTCCCAAAAATTCTCCTGTAGAAAACTGAGCAATTTCGGTTTTGCCTCCATCAAGAGAAAAATATTTTTCTTCTTTGCCAGTAGTTAAATCGATCACCCCTAGATCTGAACTAGAATCACTGTAGCGAAACAGATCTTGAGAACTAGGAGCATATGCATCTTCAGACACAAACTGATCTGGTTGAATAGTTTCTAATATGGGTTCAATGGGACTACCTGCAATTAATTCTTCCAGGTCTGCATTGGCAATTGCTTCTTCTAGACCAAATTCAGCCACTAAACTTTCTAGGTCAAGAGCCTCAACAATATCGGTTAAATCAGCATCACCAGAGGCGATTAATTCCCTCAAGTTTTGTCCTGCCGTTGTGTCTAATCCATCTGAAGTACTATCAAAACCTAGAGTATGACCAATTTCGTGTATGGCAACACTCTGAAAATCATAAGCACCTTCTGCTATTCCATCGCTGGGATCAAAATCCCAATTAACAGTGTCATCAAAAGTAATCGTGGCGTCGGTAGCTTCGCCCCCTGAATCCAGACCCAAAACTTTGGCAGTAGCAGGAGTAATTTGGATAGTAGAATTGTTTTGACTATCATTGTCGTCTAAGTATGCTTCGTCACTACCTTGATTTTCAGAAGTGTTGTTAATCAACACATTAAAACTGTCACCTTGGGGTAAGTTAGCAACAGCGATCGCATCATTATCTGATGTAGCGCTATCCTTTAATGCCTGACGAAATTCACCGTAGTCAACTTCCACACTGTTATAATCAGCATCTGCCAAAGTATCTGTATCTGCTTGAGGCTCAAAACCAACATCGATCTTCACCGAGACATCATTAGCGATTAATGATGACCAAACTTGGCTGGCTTCTTGAATACCATCCCTCACTTCTTGAGGAACGTTTTCGGCAAAATTAAAGGAAAATTCTAATCCGTCTTGATTATTTGCTTCTAAAGAGGCTCCCGTTTTGCCATTCAGTAAAGAATCTTCTGCCATATTTGACTGCTCTAGATCGGAATTGAAACTATTTAGCTGACTCATGGTTGCTCTGTAATAACTACTCAATAACTCAAATTGTGTTTGAATTAATCCTTAAGTAGGTTAAAAGAATCTGCTTTCGCCCACATCCTACAACTGGCTAGAAAATCCTGTACTAATAAATAACCGATCGGAGGATGTCAAACAGTTAACGCTAATTAAGCAAAATCAGTTAATCAGACAGAATTATGAACTTGCCATCTTGGATATTTGCCAAGAAAAATTTCAAACATTTATTAAAACATTCAATTGTTTTTAGCTTGAACTTGTTCCGCCAATTTCTCAAAACTCCAGAATCTGCCGAATATAAAGCTTGGCGCGATCGCTTTGTGCGTGTGCGGATTCGATTTTGTTTATGTCTAGCATTTCCTTGCCAGTTTACTTATGCTCTATTTGATTTCTATGATTCTAATTTTTCCTTTAGTAATCGTTGGGTAGAGGCGAATATAGCTGCTTTGGTGTTTTTATCGATCAATTCGATTCTTTATCGCGCAAAATGGGGTCAAAATAATCTTAAATGGCTGTTTCTTTGTATTTCTCTGGGATTAAGTTGCTTCCCCGCTCTCTGGATGATACTTAGGGGTTCTCCTACTCCTTCTGCTATTGCTTTAAATATGGTTTTCATTACCCAAACAGTTTTTATTCCCTTTTTTTGGGGTTTACATCTTCTAACTCAGCTAATCGCCATAGTAATTTATTTTACGAGTATTCACTTGAGAGGAAGTTTGCCCAACATTTCGCTATATGAAGGCTTGTCTACAATCTACTGGTTTTGGATTTGTTTTATTTGCACGACGGGAGTTTATTTTTACGAACAATTGCAACAGCAAGAATTTGAATCGCGACGGGAATTAGATGTATTTTTACATTCTGTTTCTCACGATCTGCGTGCGCCTGTAATGGGAACATCGATAGTCTTACAAAATTTGCTTAAAAAAGCCCGAAAAACTGGCAACAGCAAAATATCGATCGACAGTACGGTTTTAGCCAAGCTGCTGCAAGGAAGCGATCGCCAACTCAAGATGATTAATTCTCTGTTAGAGGCTCAAAGTACTGCTAGTCTAGGAATTAAGCTGAATTATCAATCTTGTCATTTAACTCAGTTAATTATCTCCATCTTGGATGAATTAGAACCCATCCTGGGGCAAAATGACGTGGTCGTAAAGAATAAAATTACTGGTGATTTGCCGCTCATTAATGCCGATTCTCTGCAACTTTGGCGAGTTTTAAATAATTTAATTACTAATGCCATCCAACACAATCCTGATGGTATTGAGTTAACCGTTGATGGGGTTGTCGAAACAAATTTTATCCGTATCTATATCATCGATAACGGCATTGGTATTGCTGTTGAACAGCAGGCTCGATTGTTTGAACTCTACGCTAGAGCCGATCGCGCTCGTTATATGCCAGGTTTGGGGATGGGTTTATATCTCTGTCAGCAGATTATTGTTGCTCATGGGGGTGAAATTGGGTTTGACAGTTATCCTGGCAGGGGTTCTAGCTTTTGGTTTACCCTGCCAAATTTAAATTGAATCTACTACTTAATTTAATTAACTAATTAACTAAACCCGATCGCAATGCTACCACCGCTGCCTGAACGCGATCGTTAACCGCTAATTTATTCATGATGCTGCGAACGTGAGTTTTAACTGTACTAACACTGATATAAAGCTGTTGAGCAATTAAGGGATTACTATTTCCCTCGACGATTAACTCCAAGACTTCTAATTCTCGTTTAGATAGTTGATCGATAGGCTGATTTTTAGCTTGAGCTTCAGATTGAAAATAGGAGATCGCTTGACTAGCAATCTGAGGATCGATATATACTGCACCTTCTTGTGCCGCTGCGATCGCGGCTAGCAATCCTTTGAGATTTGTACCTTTAATACAGTAAGCATCTGCACCACTAGTAAAAGCCGCCATCATTTCGGTTTCAGTGTCATGAGAAGTCAACATGACGATCCTAATTTCTGGGATGATCAGTTTGATTTTTTGTGCAGCAGCAATACCATCTAGCTTAGGTAACCCAATATCCATAATTACTAGATCAGGTGCTAATTCTTTGGCTATTGCTATTGCCCTATATCCATCAGCAGCCTGTCCGACAATCCGAAATTGAGCAAATTCTTCCAGGTATTGCTCTAAACCTAACTGAATTAAAGCATCGTCTTCAACGATTAAAATTCGTAGGGGCAGATTTTCTGAATCAAGTTTTTTTGGCAAAGCTTCGGTCGATGAAACAACAAAATTAGACATTGCTGAGGAAGCAGTGACTCTAATACTTACTTTAGCAACTCCTAAGAAATAAATTAATCTGTTAAAACTGGGTTAAGGGGAGTGGGATCAAGAGCAATTTGTTTTTTTGGTAGTCCTAAAGATGTAAGGATGCATTGTAATGGTGAATGAAATACCAAATTGCACCTACATGATTGTCTATCTTTTTTGAAAAAGATAAAGTTTTTCTTACTAACCGAGATACTCGTTGCCTCAAAGTGCAGTTGAACCGTTCTATGTAGTTAGTTTTCCCGTTTCCTTTCCTACTGCTCGATGACGTTTAGAGGGGATTACCTGCTCGTAAGCTTCCCAAAAATCACTATAGCAGACAGCACATTGACGATAAATTGATGGAATCGACTGCCAAAGTTGTCTGGCTCCATTACGACTACGATCGCCTATATGAACCCCAACAACTTCTCTGGTTTTCACGTCTAAAGCTAGCCAAATCCACTGTTTATTAGTTTTTTTGGTCATGAAAGACCATATGCGAAGCGGTATACCACAAGGGTACAATGTGCTAAAGCCCTAAAGGATTCCCTTCGGTCACATTTGCGAAGCTACATGCGGCTAAAGCCTTTGTCCTAAAGGACTAGCTTCGCGTCGTCCTTTAGGACATCTCATCACACTGAATAGTTAGTTTTCCTTTTTTTTAGTTCTGATCTCAACTTGCTGAGGAATTGACTTATATTTGGCATTAACATAGGTCTGTCGCCATGGTTCTGAAACCTCTGTAATTCTTGCAACTCCTGCTAATGGGATCTTTTCCAATAGCAATTTGTCAATTAAGTTTTTGGTTTCCTGACTAATAATTTTGTATGGACAATCTAACAACATAGAAATAAAACGTACTACGCTTTCTATTCTATATCCTTACCTCTTTAGGACTACCGCTAATCAAACTTGTGCCAATATTGGGAAATAGTAACAATTTATTAACTTCCTTTCTTTTGGGCAATCATAATTTAAATATTCAATAAAATAGCCTTAATTAAGAACCAATACACTAGCTTCTAAATCCACGGAGTTAGTTATGTTTCTTCTTGAAGCCATTTTTATTACTGTGTTATTGCTAGTAGTTGGTGATTTTTTATCCACTTTTTTTTATCATGTTCCTGAACATGTTTTTGGCAAATTCCATACCTTAGTTCACCACGGTAAAAATCGTAGTTTTATTCATTATGCAGTTTTAAGCCGTAATCCACTAGTTATTTTAGATGGCTTTCTAGGAGCTTTACCCTATTTTATTTTCGTCCCCTTGACATGGGAAATTTCCCCTTTGGGTACTGTTTTGGCATTAGTCCTGGGAGAACTTCATGTAATTTGGCGACACGTTTCAATTCTCAACTGGCATACTCCTAAAGCGATCGCCATTTGTTGTCGTCTACTATTTATCACCACCCCAGAAAGACATCTGCAACATCATCAAAATGCTCAACTAGCTTACGGTGATATTTTTACTTTCTATCATCTGCCGGCGATCGCTTGGATGCAATTTTTACTGGCTCTCAAGCAAAAATATCGTTCAAACTGCTCACATTCACCCTCTATTAATCGCTAAGGGATATCCTAACCTTAACCCTTCCCTTTCTTTCTGTTTACTTTAACTACCTAAACTAAACGTTAAGATAGTCGATGAAGTACAACCCACAAAATTTATGCTATTGAGTCAGAAAAGTAGTCTTGTCTTAGAAGGCAGAGAAAAAGGATTAGTTTTACAGCAATATCAAAGGGGGGAGGAAATCTATCTTGTAGATAGCGAAATTTGGCAAGTCTATCGAGGGGTGGTGCAGCTGAGTAGGGTTCAGCATGATGGGCGGGAAATTATCTCAGGATGGATCACGGGAAATGGAGTTTTTGGTAATTTTGCTGATAACGTCTTACTTTATCGAGCTGTAGCTCTAGATGATGTATATGTTAAGAACTACTCTGCCCATGATCTCGTCAGATATCCTGACTTGGCGAGACAATTCGTGAAACAGTTTAGCGATCGCCTAATCCAATCTCAGCATTTATTAACGATTATTGGTACTAGTAAAGTTGAAGATCGCTTACGGAATTTATTATTATTGCTCAAGCAGGAGATTGGAGAGTCGGTAGAAAATGGTGTCCGTTTACCTGTTAGATTTACTCATCAGCATCTAGCGGAGGCAATTCACACCACCAGAGTAACCGTTACTAGGATATTAGGGGACTTGCAACAACAGCAGGTGATTTTTTTTGATGGCGATCGCCATATTGTTATTCAAGATTGAGCCAAACCCAAAACCAAAGATTAGGCATTTAATTACTAAGCTGAGATTGCTTCAAGCTATTTTCTTGAAGCTATTTTTGCTATGGTTTGTAGCAATAACTAATTTCAATCGAGCGGATAATTGATGAGCAATATCTTGATTAGTAATGATGACGGTATTTTTGCTTTGGGAGTACGTACGTTAGCTAATACCCTCGCCCAAGCTGGTCATCAGGTGACAGTGGTCTGTCCAGATCGTGAACGTTCGGCGACAGGACATGGTTTAACACTGCATCAGCCCATCAGAGCCAAAGAAGTTGATTCGGTGTTTGATGCGACCGTGGTTGCCTGGTCATGTTCGGGAACCCCTGCCGACTGTGTAAAGTTTGCTCTCAGCGCTGTTTTAGCCACCCCTCCTGATTTTGTTTATTCAGGAATTAATCATGGGCCGAATCTGGGTACAGATGTTTTGTATTCAGGTACCGTCTCGGCGGCAATGGAAGGAGCTTTAGAAGGTATTCCTAGCGTGGCATTTAGTTTAGCTAGTTTTTCTGCTCTGGAGTTTCAACCTGCTGCGGATTTTGCGGTGAAATTATTATCTCAACTGAAAAATGATTATCCTAAACCCCCGTTACTTAGTGTTAATATTCCTGCTGTCGCAACTTCAGAGATAGCTGGGGTATTAGTTACCCGTCAGGGTTTGCGGCGCTATATTGAAAAGTTTGAGCAGCGATTAGACCCCCGTGGCAAAAGTTATTACTGGTTGGAAGGAGAGATTGTCGAAGATATTGAACAACCAGAGGACATTAACCTGCCACCCCACATTTTGACTGATGTCCAGGCAATTCGCGATCGCTATATTACAATTACACCATTGCAGTACAATCTAACGGATGCAGCTATTGTGAAACATTTGTACGAGCAAGAGTTTTTTAATCAAAATTAGCCATACTATTTACTACATTGCTTGAGTTTGGCTTGAGCAAGAAAGGCGATCGCGAAATAAGTCGGAAAAGTGGGATGTACCCTAATTAATTCTTCTATTTTTTAGGAGTAGGAGTGATGCGTTGCCCAGCAAATTTTAGTAGATTAGCAAAAATAGCTTTGGAACAAGCATAAGAGTCGTGCGCCCAGATTGGTTGAAAATCTTCACCGTTGGGTGCCAATTTATTGACATAAGAATCTTTATCTGAATCCATCAGACCATAAAAAACTTCTGCCACAATCCGACCGCCAACCCAGCCTAGCTGTGTTTTGGCGACTTCTGGTTCGTCGCGCAATCGATCATCTTTGAACTCTTGTCCAGTGTTAACTCTCAATTCTTTGATTATCGACGCTTGGGCTTCTGCCAAGATATAAAACCATAATGGAGTATCTGTTTTCAGCTCGGAATTGATATCTACAAACTTAGATTTTCCATTGGGTTTCCCTTGATCGTCTTTGATTGATTCACGAGTAACGAGATACTTTGGATCGAGTGGTTTAATGGGTAAATTTGTGTCTTTTGCTCTAAACCCTTTTTCCTTCAAAACTTTGGCGATCGCCTGTCCGCTTTGCACTTTGTAAACATTGCCCCGTAATAAATTAAGCAAGGCTAAAGAAGGACGCTCTGGATGTGGTAATGGTTTTACTAGAGGGTCTGAGGCGATCGCATCCTGAACTTCTTGGAGTACACCACCAGGATTGAGGCTAGTCGGCAATGTACTCGGAGGTAGAGCAGTAAGGGGATCTACTAAGGTGGTATCTATTTTGTAGGCAAATTGTAGCCGAACTGTTGGGTCTTTGACTTCAACCTCTAGTGACTTGCCAAGACCGTCAGGAAGATCAGTAGGCTCCGTACTAGGGAAAAAGCGACCCCAATCATCGATCGCTTGACTCTTTGGTAGGGGATCAAAGCCCAACAAGCTTTGGTCATCATCGGGAATTTTGTTACCATTTGGATCTTTGCTAGGGGCAAAAATACTAAAGCGATTATCCAGCCCATCATTCAATCGATAACCAAACCTGACCCCAGAGTGTCCAAATCGGTAGGCTGCCACCACAAATTCCCGTGGCAGGTTAATCCTTTTGTCTTCGGTATACAGCGCATAACAACTTTGCCGCTCTTGTGGTGTTTTTGCTTTTTTAAGGTCTGCAAATACTTCGGATTTGACAATCCGTGGCAAAAAGTCTTCGATGACTAGCTTTTGATAAGCCCAGCGCACCTCATTGCGAGCGAGGGTAAATAGATTTGTCCCTTTAAGATGGGGATCTTGGGTTTTTAGATGTGCCACCACCGCATTGTGGAATTTAATGAAAGACAATTGGATTTGACAGATGATCGAGTTTTCGTCGTTACGTTTATCCCCAATAATGGCACGACCGTTTTGAGGGCTACGGAGTAAGTCTTGCTTTGCCTGCTCGAAAGTAGTTGGGAATTGTTGGTCATCACTATCTTTAAACAGCAAAGATGCCCCATCCTCCCCATACATATAGGGCTGGGCATCTGGACCGTCGCCATAGAGCGAGTCCAAGTCAAAACGCGGTGTGCGTAAATTAGTTGGTAAACGATCTACATCTCCAGCATCAGCTGGATTCAGTGATGATGTATTGTCAAAAGTCAGATCGTGATCGATAAATTGACCGAAGTAGGTATAGCCTGACGGCATCCAGAGATTTTCTTCAGCATCAGCACCATCTTTGACTTCATCTACATCTGCCGCCATTTTGGCAGCCAGTTCTGTCAAGAGGTGTGGTGGATAGCCTGCCGCTCTGAGTGGTAGCAGTGCCGTAAATAATTGTTCGCGCATGCCGACAGCACCGTGACCAAAATTGCTCATGTGATTCTCCTAATGTGTGTTTGAGTCTAGATAAAATTACACCAATTTAATCCCCAAATGTTCCCCCAATTTTTAGTTGTTCGAGCCTAACGGATTAGCTCAATCGAAGTTACTTCACACCTCGGTTGGCTCTTTATCAATGCATTCGGGTGTCGTTTTCGGAGAAGTGTTATTGTCGCCAAGCACAATACCTCCTTCTTTTTATTTCTACCGTATATAGCGCATATGAAGCGTTAAGAAATGCGATCGCCACCCATAACAATTAAAACTGCATAAACAAAATGTTTACTTGTGCTCATCCCGCAATCTTGTCTGCCAATAGCTATAGATACCGACTAGTTTGCCTAAACCTTGCTCTGGTTTCAAGATCAATAGCCTTATCGTGTTTAGAGACATTCGCAGATTAGTTAAAACAAAAGTAGCTAAACTGCCATGTTTTTCAATATGAATTAGATAGCTTTTAGTGACGTGCTGATATTTAGCCAACAAATTGCGATCGCTGATAGCAGAAGTATCATGAAAAACTTTAAGCCAGGGAGTTACGGCGATTTGATGCCCTTGTTGACCATAGCGGAGGCAAAAGTCCAAGTCTTCATAATACAAAAAATAGCGTGGATCAAAACTAGGACATTGAGTAAAGTTAGCCAAGTTGAGGATTAAACTACAGCCACTCACCCAATCGGTCTTAAAGTAGTCTGATGAAGACTCTTTAGATTCTTTAGGTAGTGAAGTCAATATCCCTAAAGCGGCAGTTCCAGGGGTAAATGTCCCTCCCACACAGGTGATTTCCCCTGCGGAATCACAGACCACTGTGCCAAGAATTGATATTTCAGGGTGTTGAGCAAAAAAAGCGATTGGGCTCCGCCCACGCTTCGCGATCGCCAAGCTCATCTGAGATGTATCACTCTTAACTAGTACCGGCTCAAAATAGGCATCTGGATTGATCAACCAGACAATTGCTTCCCTGTTGTGACCATAAATCCAAGCTAAACCCAGGTTACAAGCCTCACCAAAACCCAGATTTGCTTGAGCTTCAATAATTTTTATGCTCGCAGTTTTTAGCTGGAAAAGTTCTCGGTCAGCAGGAGAATTATTAACAATAACTATTTGATATTCAGCGGCAAAATCACCATTTACTTTACTATCTAATGAATCAATTAAGCGCTTGATCAGTGAGCTGGAATTATAATTAACTATCAAAAAATAGAGTATACTCATTTCCAGGTTTCTGGCGGCTATTTTAGATCAAACATTTAGTTTGAAGAAAGAACAACCTACTATAACTGATTAACTAAACTATTTTAAAATATTCTAAAAATAAAAATGTTCTTACATTTAAGACTGCCAAGAAAATTTTGTCTGGTCACGGCAATATTATTGGCAATCTTGGGAGAGATTTTGACGGATTCTCGGGTAGCTGCACAAGTAAAACCTAGTTTTGCTCATCAACAACCAACTAGAAGACGCTCGAAAACTCCTGTATTTTCAGGACAAAAAGTTAGAAATAAAGCAGTTGTGCCCCCTGGCAAGCAAGAAATAATTACGGAAATCCTGGTGCGTTTTGTGGATGAAGCAGGCAATTTAGTTCCAGGTCAAACCAAGCCGCGAATTATCACCCAGGAATTTGCCTTACAACCAGGTGACGTTTATCGTGCAGATCTAGCAAAGCAAGGTTTGCAAGGAGTTTTAGACTTAGTGATCGTCGATCGCGCCAGTCTCAGATTAGAAAGATTAGACAAATCACCTCAAGCAGCTAATAAAACAGCTAACAAAGTGGTTATGGCGATCGCTGTCCAGGAAAATAGCAATCTGTCCATTGGTTTTGACCTCACTCTCCCCGCCCCATCTGCCTTGCAAGGTTCGGTGCGACCAACTACGGTTAAGGCACTTTCAGATAGTAGTAATGGTTTTTCTACAGGAGTCCAAGTCGGCTTACTTAATCTTGGGGGAAGCAACCAGGGTGTTAGTTTGGGGGTGGAAGGGGGTACAGAAGCTTTTGGGTTCAATCTGGGATACCGCAAATTTCTCCAACACGATCGCGGCTTCAGTGTTAATGTCTTTAACCGCAGAGGCATCGAAGCGGAATACGATGAAGGGAACCCCGATATTAACCTAGATAATGGTCGTGATCCTGTGGTGCATCGTTTTGGAGGTGGGGTGGAATATTTTCTTCCCCTGGCTGAAGATTGGCAAAGTGCTTTAGGGGTTTCTTACCAACGAGTATCTGTGAGGGATGGAGCATTCTCATCTAATATTGAATCACGGGATGCTTTGGGCAATTCCCTCACCGTCAGTGATAGTGGACAAGACGATTTATTAACCCTCAACTTTGCTACTGTTTTAGATCGCGAGGATAACCCCCGCAATCCGACTCGTGGTTATAAGTTCCAATTTGGTAGCGATCAGTATTTGCCCATTGGCGATGCCCAGGTTCTGGCTAATCGATTGGCTGTCAACTATACTCATTACTTTCCCCTTCCCTTATTTGGTTTTACTGAAGGGGCAAAAACTCTTGTGCTCAATCTTCAAGGAGGTACGATCTTGGGGGATGC